>QQUG01000051.1 GCA_008501705.1 Flavobacterium sp. | reverse complement strand
GCGAATATCTGTAGTTGTGTATTTATAATGCGTAAAGATATTTCCGAAGAGTTCCATTTTCTTCTTATTGGTTTCAGACTTCAAGATATACAGACCCCGGAGTCTTTTTCCTTTTAAATTTTTATACCGAACAAAAATGCGATAACCAACAAGTATAAAATCATTCCCCAACACCTTTGATGCTCCCCTTGGCCTAAGATCTCTAGTGTCTACCATAGCCACGGCAATGAAACCATAGGTGTCCGTAAAAGTGTCCAGGCTAAGACATTCGGGAAGGAACTTTTCAAGTTCAGATTTGGGGGCTGCAAAAGTAAATACCACCGATCTGTTGAAATAAGCTTCAACGGCAAAAGGATGGTCTTTTAGTGAAGAAAATGCACCCATTTAGGTTATACGTTTGGCGATAATAAATTCATTTATAAAAATGAGAATTACAAAAACGATCGCAAATAAAAGATTCATACTTCCCCACAAGAGTAATTCGGGAACGAGTAGAGTCTCAAGGATATTCATTAGTAATACAACGACAATCTGCGTAATCGAATTAAGTTTCGACTTATACCCGCTTAAAATCCAAAAGCCCATGATCACTTCGGCAAAGCCGATAGCAACCGTAAACTGTTGCGCATAATCGAAACCAAGAATCTTCGCCACAATAAATTCGTGACGCGGTACCAGGCCCAGTATCTTACAGTAAAATCCGTTCACAAACCAAACCAGCGCAAAGCTTAAACGAAGAATCTGATATATCAGCTTAACACCCACAAACTGCTCTTAGAGGAAAAAATTCCATACCAGTCCGAAGCGGATCACCGCATCCCGATAGGGATATCCGGGAGCCGAAAAGTGACTGTTGGTTGAATTAAACAACTGGTTTACATGTTCGTATTTAAAATAGATACGTGTTTGCTTGATCTTGGCATTAAAAAAGAGATCTACCATAGGGAACCCACCAATTTTCTCATCATTCTGCACAAAAAATTCGGCCAGTACCGGATCGTAGCCGTTCATATTGTACTCTGTAAAGTATCTGAAGGTGATCCCGGTTTGAAGAAACAACGCCTTTTTAAACCATTCATCCTCATAATACAGCGAATGACGTGTTACTATTTCGGGAACATTAAATACCTCTTCTCCCGAAACCGCCTGTTGGAACAATACCGTATTCATTAAAGCGAATCGCCCATATCTAAATTCACGCTCTGCCTTGATCTTAAGATAATCCACCCGCTCACCAAATTGCTGTGGAGTTGGAGTGCTGTCGTTTGTTTTTATGGTGAAATAAGCATAATCGTCTATTCCGGTATAGCTTACGGTGGCATCTAAAAGTTTCTCCGACTTCAACTCGAATTTCAGCTCCTGGGTCTTTACATTCTCAAGATCGTTCTGCCAGTTGTAGTTCACATAGTCACTCTGATATAAAAGAAAATTGAAATTGGGCGCTACCGAATGTATGGTCGCCGATGCTCTCACCTTGTTTTCCTCGTTGAAGGCGAATTGTGCAGCGGCCGTAAGGTAATTACCATCGAAATCGCCCGAGATATTGATCTTTCCTCTTCCGGAAAGTTCGAAACCGCGATATTGTTTTTTATAGCTGGCGCCAAATTGTACAAGATTTCCTTTAAGTCGGTTGGTGATTCTTCCATCAACCAGGTCCAACACCGTATCATACCCATAGTTATAATCTGTATAACCTATAGACGCACTTAATTCACCCAGTATGGAGTTCTCCAGACGGGCATATCCCTGAACATTAAAATCTTCCAGTTTTGTGGTTTTGAGAAGGTCTGCATCCTCATAAGACGTTCCAAATCCGGAATAGGGACTGTTCTGGCGATATTCGTAGAACTTATCCTCGTAACTAATTACATTCCCGATATTAAGGATACTGTAGGAGGTGGAATCTTTTCGCCTAATGAGCTCGTATTCATGATCGGCATAAAAGCGGAGGCCTTCAAGTTTGTTTTCGGCATTTTCAAAATTTACATCCAGACGGGCGCGGTCTTCAAATTCGGAGTCGTTTGCCCTGAACAAAGCCAGTGAACTTTCGTTCAGGCCACCATTTTCTTCATTTAATACATCCTGGGCCGCTATATGTGCCCTGATCTTATATCGCGAATTCTTAGTGTTGTAGTTGGTGGTAAACCTGAAATTTCCGGTACTAGTGAGCATTTGCTGATAATTCCCCAGAGAGCGAATTCCTTTGTAGGCGATCGCAAAATTGAACTGTTCGCTGGTATTTACAGTGAGTAAGGCATCCAGTTGCTGGCCCTGCTCAAAGGCCGTCCGGAAATACAATTCGGTGAAAGGTGTAGGCACCCGAAAATACTTCATATCCTCGATCTCAAAATAGTTGAAATGATGCGACTGAGCCACGAACAATGGCTTAAGATTGCTTTTATCGAAGGTATAGGCCAGGGAATTGTAGGTTTGCCCTACATTGGCAAAAGGCATCAATTCGAAATCATCCTTACGGAGATAGTTGAACTTATAGTCCTTTGTGATGCTGAGTGAAGTATCAACTATGGTAGTATCACGATCTGCCGAAATGATCTGGTAAAGATCGATCGGGGGTTTACTTTTAGGAGTATTGTCCGGCCCGCTGGGAAAACTTTGAGAAAACACTACTGTCTCACAGCAGAAAAAGAGAAAGATCAATAGTGTTTTGTTCATGAATAGTTATCTTATCACACAAAGGTAAATTTTTAAACGAAAATAGTTACTTTTAATTTCAGTGTTAAAGCTCAAAATTCACACCCATTTACTGGAATGCGGTACAGATGAAGCCGGGCGCGGTTGCCTGGCAGGACCTGTTTCGGCAGCGGCAGTAATTTTACCGGACGATTTTACGCATCCCGACTTAACAGACTCCAAGCAACTTTCAGAAAAAAAAAGAGAAGAACTACGCCCTATCATTGAAGAACGCGCATTGGCCTTTGCGGTATCTCATGTAATGATGGAAGAGATCGACCAGATAAATATCCTTAACGCATCTATTCTTGCCATGCATCGTTCTATAGAAAAGTTAAAGGTCTCACCTCAATTTATAGCTATCGACGGAAACCGGTTTAAACCATACAGAAAAGTTCCTTACCAGTGCGTAGTGAAAGGCGACAGCAAATACCTGCATATTGCGGCGGCCTCTATCCTGGCCAAGACGTACAGAGATGAATACCTGGCCCAATTACACGAGGAATTTCCGGCCTACAACTGGAAAAAGAACAAAGGATATCCCACCGCCGAACATAGGGAAGCCATTAGAAAATATGGCCCCACCCCCTATCATAGAAAGAGTTTCAGACTATTGCCCGAACAACTGAGATTAAACTTATAGATTGTTGAAAAGAAGTCGATAAAGATTTCAACGCAGCTCTGTGAAAACTACCTTTCATACCTATTTTTGTGTTGTGAATTGCATAAAGAAAATAGCATTTGGGCTTTTGTCGTTTGGCCTGCTTATGGCCTGTGATCCCGAACAGGATTCCAGGGCCGAACTTGAGGGTTTCGTTCCTAACAATCCCTCAACGGTGTTATCCATTACCAATTACGAGATCCTTCAGAAAGACCTGCAACAGAATGCAGCCTTTAAAAGTTTTAAAAATAGCGAACTTTACAGACTTTTATCGGGAGAACATGCCGTTTTAAAATTACTGAAACCCCGATCCAGATCTTTGCTGAGCATGCATCGCAATGACAGCTCATCACCGGATTTCGCCTTTATCACCAGGCAGGATTCTGCAGTTTTTAAACTAGACTCACTTCCTAATATCGTTTCAGAAAAACTCAGCTACGGAAAAACAACTTTGGATAGGATACGCATAGAAGATCAAACCGTTTACAAGGCGATAAAAGATAGCGTTCTTTTGCTTTTTTCATCCCAGAAAATGTTGGAGGAAGTCTTATCTGGAAAGAATTTAGGTTATGAGGGGGAGATTCCTATAGCCGGAGAGGCCGAATTGATCATCTCGAGGAATGATCCAGTGCTAAGTCTTCAGGATTCTGTCAATGTGTCTTTATCAAGCCGACAAATATTGAACGTAACTATAGCTTCGGGCGGGATAACCGCTTCGGGTGTAACATTAAACCGGGATACCATCCCACAGTTTATCGATATTTTCAAGGATCAGATTCCTCAGGAAAACACCATAGCTTCAATTCATCCCGTAGATGCAGAGTCCTCCGTAACTTTTACCTTCAACCATCCCGAGATCTTTTTAAATCGTATTCGTGAATACAGAAAGGACAGCCTTTCGACCGGCCCGGTCCCTATGTTCGAAACCATTACTGAAATAAGCGACATCAGCTTTGAAGATGGCAATGCAGTGGTGATAAGTAGTATCGATGCATCTTTAACCAATGAAGCTTTGGCTCCTATGCTGTCTGTAAATACTACCTTCAGGGATGTAGAAATCTACGATTTTTCGAATTCGGATGTCTTTATAAAAAACTTCGAGCCACTTATACATGATACATCGCCAAAGTTCGCCTTCCAATTAGAGCAGTATTTTGTTTTTTCTGAAACTATGGCTACGGCCGAAAAGTTCATTGTTGCATTCAAGAGTAACAATGTGCTTGCCAATACCCCGAATTATCAAAAATCTGTACGAGAACTTGCCAGTGCATCTTCCCTACTTCTCTTGCATTTCAAAAAAGAGGTGTCCAGGGGTATTTCTAATGTTTTGTTGGAAGTCCCCGATCTCACTGTCGTGAGCCCGGCCAGCTATCAATTGTCTGCTTTGCAATACAGTTACGACCGTAATTTTGCCCATGTTAATTATGTGTGCCTCGAGGCCGGTAAAACCCGACAGATCACAGGTAGCGTAGCCCAGGTATTTAGTGCCAAACTGGGTGCTGATCTCTTAGATGAACCACAATTTTTTACCAATCATCGCACCGGCGGAAAGGATATTGTGGTGCAGGACATGGCCAATAAGCTTCACCTTATCTCTTCGAATGGGAAAATATTGTGGAGCAAGGACCTTAGAGAACCCGTGCTGGGAAAGATCCATGAAGTGGATATACTTAGAAATGGCAAGAAACAACTTGCCTTCACTACTAAAAGCAAACTATACGTATTGGACCGAAACGGAAATAATGTATCTCCCTTTCCGGTGAATTTTAAGGATGAGATCACTCAGCCTTTGTCTGTTTTCGATTACGACAACAACAGAAAATACCGGTTTGCTATTGTTCAGGGCCGGGAACTTCTCCTTTACGACAGCAAGGGTAAGCTTGTAAAAGGATTCAAATTTGCGGGTACGGCTTCAGATATTGTGTTGCCGGCTCAGCATATCAGGATGAGTAATAAAGATTATATCCTGGTGGCCGAAGAAAACGGCAAACTTAATATCCTGAGCCGCGTGGGAAAATCTCGGATAACGGTGAACAAGCGATTTAAATTTTCGGACACCTCTATAGCCGAAGAAGGCTCTAAATTTGTGGTAATAACTTCAGAAAAAACCAAAGAATCCATCTCCCAAAACGGAAGTGTTAGTTCACAAAAACTAAACGTATCCACCAGTTATTCGTTTGTCATCGATTATAAGACTAAGGTAACTTTAGATGATAACCTGTTACGTATTAATGGGAAATTGGTGGAATTACCTTTTGGTATTTATACCCAACCGAGGATTTACAGGGCTAAAGGCGAAAATTATATCACCCTAACCGAAACCCAGGAGAACAAGGTTTATGTGTACCGCACATCTGGTGATCTGATGACCGGTTTTCCTGTTTATGGAACTTCTGTTGCTGAAATTACCAGCCTCGACCGCTCGAAATTAATTCACTTACTGGTACGTGGGGAGGCGAATGAAGTGATATTGTACGAAATTCAATAAGATTAGTATAATGTCCCATCCCGGTGGTCAGATCTTGATGTTTTCATTTAATTCCTTATCTTTCAGTAACAAGTAGCCTCTTCATGCCACGAGTTGTTTTAATTCTGTGTCTCATACTAACGACCTTCCTTCACGCACAGGATGCGCCTACCTATACCAAAACAATTTCGGAAGAGGATTCCATTACCATTAGTGGCTGGAGAATTAAAATGGCGCAGAATATAAACCCCAATCCGGATAGTGCCTTCTACTATTCCCGAAAGATCAAAGAATTTACACAGCGTAAAAAGTACGGTCCGGGCGTGATCGATGCAGATTATCTCATCGGTCAGTGCTTTAAACGACTTCAGCAAAATGATTCGGCTATTGTATATTTTGAAAAGGCGCTGGATCTGGCAAAAACCATCGATTACCCAATTGGAGCTGCAAGGGCTTATAATAGTTTATGCCGAACTTATTACCTAATGGGGATGATGGACGAATCTGTAGCTGCCTGTGAAAAAGCAATTGAAACTACACAAGAATACGACGATCCTAACAATATGATCTTTGCAGACAGCCACACTGCGCTGGCTACTGCTTTTGCCAGACAAAATAGACTGGACGAAGCCATTAAGAAGTTACTGGTAGTGGATTCGGTGCATAAAATAGAAGCTTTGCGTCCCGATGTGATTGCGGCTGCATATCAAAATTTAGGCAATATCTATCTTGATCTTGAAGATTTCGATGCTTCCGAATCGTATTATCTGCGTGCCAACAACGAATTTGAAAAATTAGGAGGAAATGCCACCTACTACCTCAACACAACTCACATTTATCTTGGCCAGGTATATATGAAAAAGAACCAGCTAACAAAAGCAGACAGCCTGCTAACGCTTAGTTATAATTTCTTTTCGGCGATCAAGGACGAACGTACCGTGGGTGAGATAAGTACGTATTTAGGGCAGTTGAAAGTAAAACAAAAGCAGCCAGTAGAAGCTGAAGCATTTTTTAATGAAGGGTTTTCCATTCATAAGCGCAATAATCGCACCTAC
>QQUG01000238.1 GCA_008501705.1 Flavobacterium sp. | reverse complement strand
AAGGAAGTTAGTAGTTTTGTGCTGCCGGTAGGTGCCACTATTAATATGGACGGGACCAGCCTGTATCAGGCTGTAGCGGCGGTATTTATTTCGCAGGCGCTTGCCTTCGATCTCACCTTTGGAGATCAGCTTACCATTGTATTAACAGCTTTGCTTGCTTCCATAGGATCTGCGGCGGTTCCCGGAGCGGGAATGGTGATGCTGGTTATCGTTTTGGAAGCCATCGGTTTCCCGGCAGATCGCTTCCCAATTGCTCTTGCACTTATTTTTGCGGTGGACAGACCTCTGGATATGTGCCGAACCGTGGTTAATGTAACCGGAGATGCTACGGTCTCTATGATCGTGGCAAAATCTGTTGGTAAATTAGGAAAACCAAAGGTTGAAGATTGGGATGATCACTACGACGAAGTAAAATAACAATTCCATTTTTTCTGGTTTTTCATGAATTTACTTTCCTAACTCACCCACAATTCATGAATTAAGGGTAAGCCCTCGAATTTTGTTACTATTTCGATGTTATTATTAGTTAACATTGAACAGTGAATCGAAATTATATTGAGAGTGCAAAGGTTGTTAATTATCTTTTTAATGTTTCGTAGTTTTCAGATAGTTGCTCAGGTTGGAATAAATACTACAACTCCAAGTCCGGCTTCCATTCTTGAGATCAGCAGTACTCAGGACAATGTAAATTTCGGTGGATTAATGCCTCCCAGGGTACCCACTTTAGCCAATAGAAATTCTATAAACCCAAGCACCTCCGATATTGGATTACTAGTTTTTGTAGAAGAGGTTTTGTGTTATCAGGTATGGAATGGAACAACCTGGGAGGATATACACTGCCTTAATACGGTTTCCTTGCTGGGTATCTTTCAGAATTTCGACCTCAATTCCAGTTGGGGCTACAGGAGTGATGTGCCTTTCTTTGATAATGGGAATAATGGTTTCTTCGGAATTACAGACAGCAGCAATGGTGGTTTCAGTAATCTCACTTCGATGACCAATGATTTCCTGGGTGTTAACGATCTGGACGACGAGGGAATAAACGGAACTACCGGTTTTGCAACTATCACCTTCAATACGATAAATATCTCCGCGGCTCCCTCCGGAGTTACACTTTCCTTCAATTATGAATTCTTCGAATTCGACAATGGGGACGATGCGTATTATACAATTAGCATTGATGGCATCCCACAGACCGAGATCCAACTAATAGACGGAATGGCAAACTCTTCCATGTCTGGTACGGTGTCTGAGATCATTCCACCTGGAACTACGTCGGTAGGGCTGAGTATTAGGTTTCGGCAGGACGGAGCTGGAGATTACGCCGGATTCGACAATTTCGCAATTGTACCCTTATAAAATATTACTCCTTTTTTTGTATTTCCACCCGGTGTGGATATGGTATTTCAATACCCGCAGCATCTAGGTCTTCTTTTATCGTAGCGATCAAATTGAATTGTACCGGCCAGAAATCGTCGTTAGAGACTGAACATCGCACTGCAAAATCCACCGAGCTTTCACCCAAACCGGAAACTTCAACAAGTGGGGGAGGATCTGATAATACTTTTTCCTGCTTCTCGATCGCAGCTAACAGCACCTCTTTTGTCTGCTTGATATCTGCGTCGTATGAAACTCCTATAGTGAGAAAAATTTTCTGAAAGCCTTCAGCTGTATAGTTAGTAATAGCGCCATTTGAAAGAGATCCGTTAGGAAGAATAACAAGCCGATTCTGAGGTGTTAGTAATTTTGTGGTAAATATGTCTATTTCCTTCACCTTACCGGCTTCACCCTGCGCACTAATAACATCTCCCACTTTAAAAGGCCTGAATAGCATAATAAGTACTCCTCCAGCGAAATTAGATAAGGAGCCTTGTAGCGCTAATCCAACGGCAAGTCCTGCAGCTCCCAAAACAGCTATGAAGGATGTCGATTCTATTCCCAACTGACTCAAAACCGCGATAAACAACATCACCTTCAAGATCCAACTTACAAGATTGGAAAGAAATTTTTGCAGAGTTTCGTCCATCTCACGCCTCGCCAATCCTTTTCTAATTCCCCTGCTTACATATTTTATGATCCATAGTCCAATTACAAGTAATAATAAGGCTAATATCACCCTTGGTCCGTATTCTAATAAAAGGTCTTTAACTAGCTGAAGATAATCTGTACTGTCTTCCATAGATCGTTCTGAGGATTTTAGTTTTTAAATGAATATGAAATTCATTTTGCACAATTTAGTATTTCTTGTTACAAAGTAAATAGATTTAGTATATTTATTTTTTAAAGAACCAATCATGAACGTTTGCTTTATAATGTACCCCTGGGAAGAGATGGATCCCGAAAATGATTCTACCCTGGCAATGATCCACGAATTTGTAAAACGGGGACACGGAATGGCCATCACTACTCCGGCTAATCTTACAATTCGCGATAGTGTAGCATTTGCATTCTGTAAATGTGTAGTGCGATCTGATAAAATTGGTAAAACCCTGAGATCTTTCCATAACAGCACCAAATTCTATGACGAAATGTTGCCTATGGCAGGTTTCGATGTGATCGTTCTACGAAGTAATCCCCCACTGGATATGATCATGCTGAATTTCCTGGATAGCGTAAAGGACGATGTCTTCATTATGAACGATCTGGACGGCATTAGGAGGGCAAACAATAAATTATATACGGCTGTATTCGAAGATGAAGAAAATGAGATCATCCCACGAACTCATGTCACCAAGAATAAGGACTATCTCAAAAAAGTGATCCGCGATGGACCCGATAAAATGATCCTTAAACCTCTTAATGGTTATGGTGGATCCGGCGTGATACTTATTGAGAAGAGGGCGATGAAAAGTATAAATTCTTTGCTTGACTTCTATATTGATAACAAAGACGGCACCAGCAATTATGTGATCCTGCAGGACTATATAGAAGGGGCAGACCAGGGTGATGTTCGTATTTTGATGTTAAACGGACAACCCATTGGTGCTATGAAACGAGTACCGGGGGATGAAGATCACAGGTCTAATGTGAGCGCCGGCGGCTCGGTGCAGAAGCACAGTCTCACCAAGCAGGAAAAGGAACTCTGCCGCAGGATAGGTCCAAAACTGGTAAAAGACGGTTTGTATTTTGTGGGTATAGATGTAATAGGGGGTATGTTGGTGGAAGTAAACGTGATGTCTCCCGGCGGTATCACCTATATGAATAAAGTGTATAAAACCAAAGTTCAGGAAAAGGTGATCGATTTTGTAGAAGACAAAGTGTTAGAACGTGTAACAGCCTTCGAACGTCGTCAAAAACTTCGTAAACATGTGAGTGACGCATAATGGTCAAACTTTCAGTTCCCGAAATAATATCACGCATTAATAATGAGGAGATCTTCGAAGCTGTTTCGGAAGATTACTCATTTACCTTGAAAATCGACAAGTACGTTCCTTATCTGTGTGGAGCGGTTCATGACGGACATCAATTCAGAAAAGAACTTTGGGATAATTGTTATCACAATGAATACGATCGCTGGTATGAGGAGGATCCCTGTACCCGGGAATTTATTAAAACACTTCCCATAGTCATAGCCGGATGTGATAGCAGGTTCGAATACGATCTTAACCGAGATCCAGACAATGCCATATTCGAAGACGCCTGGGGGAAGAAATTATGGAAAGAACCTCTTACCGATGCTATGCATTCCAAAAGCCTGGCAAAACATACGGCCTTTTACCTGGTAGTTCACGCCCTCGTTGAAAAACTGGAGCAAAAATTTGGGACCATCGTTGTCTATGATATTCACAGTTATAACTGGAAACGATGGGATAGGGAAGTGCCCGTGATCAATTTAGGAACATCTAACATAGATAACGAGCGCTTTGGAAGTACGGTAGAACTATGGCGTCACTCTTTGTCGCAACTCCAACTCCCCGGAGTTAAGGAGACCAGTTCGAAAATCAATGATACCTTCTTCGGAAATGGTTATTTCCTTAAATATATTACGAAAACCTTCCGAAATACCTTAGTTTTGGCTACCGAATTCAAGAAGATCTATTGTGACGAATTACAACAGATCATATTTCCTGAGGTTGTTTCAGCCATAGAAAACCAGCTGATGACTAAGATCGAGGAACACGCGAACTCATTTTATAAAGAACACAATTAATTTATGTCGCTCTCCGAAGCCATATTAACTCGCCATCCAAATGTGGCGCGCATCGATAATAATTTGAATAACCTGGTTAAAAAGATCGAGTTGCTCAATTATATCAATCCTACTAATATAGAACAGGAAAAGCGTAATTTCTTTTCGTCTAAATACAACATCAATCCCCGTTTTCATTATAGAAAAATCGATTTCGATGCTCATAAAGTCCAGCAACATTTGTTTTCGCAGGACATAGACAGTATAAAAGATGAAGAAACCCGAATCTTCTACCGGGACGTGATCTATGATTATTCTGGATTAATTCAATGTATCGAATCCATCGGGAAAGGCAATAAATTTTATTTCAACTCTTTAAAGTCCTTCGGAACCCCAACCGAAAAAGATGTTGAGAATGCAAAATTCATTTTACATTTTGAAGACGAAGAATACGACCAGGAAATGTTTCCTGTGTTCAGTGCCCAGGAAGCGGCAGAATATTTTCAGGAATTCACCCGTAAATACGGCTTCGAATTCGACCTGAAATATTCTACAAAGATTTCAGCTGCTGCGATGGTAACAAACAGCACTCAAACCCTGGTGCTTAAAAAGAACCACCTGTTTAGCGCCAATCAGCTTAAAGTGCTTGCAAATCATGAGATCGGGGTGCATTTGGTCACTACCTTCAACGGACTAGCACAGCCACTTAAGATCTTCCACAATGGTTTCCCGAAAAATCTCGAAACCCAGGAAGGAATGGCGGTTTTTAGTGAATATATGAGCGGTTGTCTAACGCTATATCGCTTGAAAGAATTATCGTATCGCGTACTCGCAACAGATAGTTTACGCAAAGGATTCGATTTCCGAGCTACTTTCGATCTGCTTCATAACGAATACAAACTCAATAGGGACGAGGCCTACACCATTTCCCTGAGAGCCCACCGTGGTGGTGGCTTCACTAAAGATTTCCTCTACCTTACAGGGTTAAAAAAGATCTACGATGCCTACCACAACGGCGACGACCTGAATCCTCTGCTGGCCGGTAAAGTCACTTTCGAATATGCTTCTATTGTAAAAAGATGGCTGGAAATGGGGCTGGCCGAAAAAAATAAATACAAGAACTTTGCCTTTGAAAAGAACGAGAACAGCAACGTAGACCTCGAGTTTATTTTAAAGAATCTAAAGTAATTAGAGAAACTTTTTCTTTATTTCAGGGGTTGGTATCATACAGCTTTCTTTCTTCCCGAACCATTTATAGCGATACCTGGCAATAATATCGTACACAAAATCTCGTACAAAACGAGGCAGGATAATCGCAGCGTGACAAATGGGCCAGATGCCCTTTAAGTAGAGGGCTATGTGCAGGGCAGCGGTCGATTTTACATAGGCTTTTCCATTATCGATCAATACGATAGAATCTACACGCGAAGTATCGATATTATATTTTCTGGTAAGCGCAAGGCCAATTTCCTCCTGTAAAGCCGCAAAACGAAAGCGATCATCATGATCGTGTTTTATCATAAACTGTACAGCCTCATTACAGAGGTTACAAACACCATCAAACAAAACTATTTTATGAGTTGTTGCCTTCATAGTTACACCTTCTCTAGCTCATCCATTTTCACATCGGCGGTAAACATACCGTAGTTTACAATGGCGTTATTCTTTTCAATGGAATCGATGGTCCCAACCGCCCGACCATCTATCATTCGTACCCGGTCGCCAACTTTCAGGGCAACTTTAGGTTTAGGAGGTGGGGCTTTTTTTGCTTCTTTTTTTGCCTTAACTTTTTTCTCTCGAATCACCGCCACCTTCTTCTCTACTTCCTCTTCCAATTTCTTCTTTTTAGCCTTGACCACCTTCTTTTTCTTAGGATGCACCTTCTTCCGCTTGCTGTTCTCTATCATGACCAGTTTGACCAGTTCATCGATCAGCTCCCGTTTCTTTTTGTTGTTAAAGAAACGCTCGGCAAGGCTATCTACCTTTTTACCCAGGGTGAGTAATTTCATGTTACTATCGTACAATTCCTGGTAGCTTTCCAGTTTGTCCTGAAGCTTAACATTGATCTGTTCCAGTTGTTTACTCTCTTCCCTGGCTTTCTTTTCGGTGGTCTCCAGGGAGGCAGCCGTTTTACGAACTTTAGATCGTTCCTTTTGCAGATTCGCGATCGTTCTATCAAATCGAACTTTCCCTCGTTCGATCTTTTTCTTGGCCTTGTTTATCAGGCTATAGGCAATGCCATTTTTCTGGGCTACCTCGAAAGTAAATGAGCTTCCGGCTTCACCAAGGTGCAACTTGAACATAGGTTCCAGGCTTCGGCTGTCAAATTGCATATTGGCATTAACGGCATGAGGCAATTCGTTTGCCAGTAATTTCAAATTTGTATAGTGGGTAGTAATTATGCCAAATGCTTCCCGTTCATAAAAAACTTCTAAAAAAGTTTCGGCCAGGGCTCCACCTAACTCGGGATCACTACCAGTACCAAATTCATCGATCAGGAATAGAGTGTCGCTCTTACATTTTTTCAGAAATTGATTCATCATTTTAAGACGGTAGCTGTAGGTACTTAAATGATTCTCTATGCTTTGGTTATCACCAATGTCTGTTAATACCCTTCCGAAGAAACAAAACTCACTCAACGGAGCTACCGGTACTAGCATGCCCGATTGCAACATTAATTGTAAAAGCCCCACGGTTTTAAGGGTAATACTTTTACCCCCTGCATTGGGTCCGCTAATAACTATGATCCTCTT
>QQUG01000068.1 GCA_008501705.1 Flavobacterium sp. | reverse complement strand
CTTAACGGTTAGGATTAATTCGTTTAAAATTGACATTCGTCATAGCTGCTGTAAAGGATTAAACGGTTATTTGCATTCATTAAAAATTAAATCCTATGAGAATTGTTACCGCCGAAGAAGCTGTTTCCAAAGTTAAAAGTGGAGATACCGTATTTTTTCAGGGCGCTGCCATGACCCCAAATCTTCTTATTGATAAACTTTGTGATAGATATAAGGAACTGGAAGATGTAAAGATAGTCCAGATCCATACCGAAGGAAAGGCGAAATATATGGAAGAGCCCTACGACGCTTCCTTTAATGTTTACAGTTGTTTTGTTGGTGGGAATGTGCGAAAAGGAATTAATAATAACAAGGGAGATTATATTCCGATTTTCCTGAGCGAAATTCATTTATTATTTCGAAGAAACATTATTTCTCTGGACGTTGCTTTTATACAAGTATCTCCTCCGGATAAGCATGGATATTGTTCCCTTGGTGTATCGGTAGACATAGCCTTGCCTGCACTTGAAAAAGCGAAAAAAGTAGTAGCCCTGGTGAATCCCCGCGTGCCCAGAACTCATGGTGACGGTATCATACATATTAATGCTATTGATTATGGAGTTCAAATAGATACGCCAATTCATTATGCCACTATTACCGAACCCACTGAGGTTGAAGAGAAGATCGGGCATCATGTCGCCGGACTTATAGAGGACGGCGCCACTTTACAAATGGGAATTGGGAATATCCCGAACGCCGTACTTAAAAACCTCACAAATCATAAAGGTCTGGGGATCGACACCGAAATGTTTAGTGATGGAGTACTCCCCTTAATTGAACAAGGGGTGATCACCGGAGAACACAAGAAAATAAAACAAGGAAAGATCGTAACCTGCTTTGCCGTTGGAACACAGCGATTGTATGATTTTGTGGACGATAACCCAAGTGTTCATTTTAAAGAGGCCGCTTATACCAACGACACCCATAGAATTAGAATACAACCAAAAGTAACTGCGATCAACAGTGCAATTGAAATTGACTTTACAGGACAGGTTTGTGCGGATACAATTGGTCCGTATCAGTTTTCAGGAGTTGGCGGACAAATGGATTTTATTCGAGGAGCGAGCTTGAGTGAAGGTGGTAAACCTATTATTGCCATGCCATCGGCAACTGCCAAAGGAATCTCGAAGATCGTCCCATACCTGAAGAAGGGTGCCGGGGTAACCACTACAAGAGCGCATGTACATTACGTAGCAACCGAATATGGTGTTGTGAATTTGTTTGGAAAAAGTTTGAAAGAGCGTGCTCGCGCTTTAATTTCCATAGCACATCCCGATCATCGGGAACAGCTGGACAGGGAAATGTTTGAAAGGTTCAAATTGTGATAAAATAATAATCCCCCGTTTTTACGGGGGATCTTATAAAAGGTTGTTGAGTCGATCAGACAACCATTTAGGAATTGAACTTTCTCGTACGGGTTCTTTCGGGGTTTCTTCGATCTTGTGTTTTCTGTTGTGTTCCACTTCACGTTTTCTCTTAACCCTTGAAATCACCTCGTCTACGTAAAAAATGAATTCACCATTCATCGCAAATTGCTTTGCTTCTCTCAATGAATCCAAAGATTCGGTATAACGAGCCGTTGCTTCGTAAAGCTGAGCTTGCGCCAGTTCAATTCCAGCTCTGTCTATACCTTTTACGGTTCTGGCAAACTCAATTAACTTCTGAGCTTCATCGAAATCTTCGTAATTAATGAGCAATCGGATAAAATCCGGATAGACATTTGGGATGTCCAAACGGCTCGCCAATGCTCGTTCGTAATAAGATCTGGCAACTTCATACTCACCCAATTGTTCATCCTGGATCTTTGCCATGAGACATAAGGCCCGAACGTTCTCAGGGTCGTATGATAAAGCGTAATTTAAACTCTCGAGAGCTTGCGCCAATTCGTAAGGATATGCTTCCAACGCCTTAAAAAGGTATAAATTAGATGTGTTTGCCTCCATTCTGTTTTAATTAAATGATTTGTAATTGTGTTTCCTACTGTTACAGAATGTGATGCCAATGAGGCATAAAAAAATCCGAAACAGTTAGGTGTGCTCCGGATGTACCTTAGAAGGGATTAATACCTGCTAATAATTCCGAAGCCGGTTCTGTGATTGCTTTTCATACTTATGAAATACAATGGGTCGATCGCATAAACGCATAGCTTCTATTGTTTTAATTTGTAAAAATTCATCAGGTACTTTACCTGGATGCGCTGTTCAATGTTGCCTTGACAGCGGTTGCAAAGATGAGAACTTTATTTAGAATTCCAAATAAAATAAATACTTTATTTATCTCATTTTCAGATACTTAAGTTGTATTTAGACATGAGTATCCCGGTCCGCGTTTAGCGGAAATTTGGAGGTCTTCACAACGGTTTGTGCCTTAGCCATTTAGCTTCCAAATGTTTCTTCTTCTATGTTTGGATCAAAATTTCATTCGCCTAAAAAAAATTCAAAAAAAAACGTCCGAAAATTTCGGACGTCTATTAAATATATGATTGAAAACAATATCTATCTCATAATATTAATACATAACGCCCTGTATCGCAACGACCATTTAATGGTATTGCAATAGTTGAACTGAGCTCTCAGTCCTAAGGGATCATGTATTACATTTCTGTTCATAACCATGCAAAAATAGCATTTTATGTGAATTCGTCAAGCCTATGCTCTGAAGGAATAAAAATTACGTAGTTCTACCTAATTCGATTACCTTTTATTATTAGTACATTTAAGCAACTATAACTAACCAAATTACATCGATAGTGCAGTATCACAAATTTCTCGAATTAGAAATACTTCATTCGTATTTTCCGAATGGTATTTCTGAATCTTTTAGAATATCTCCTTTACCAATATCGGTAAGGGATCTTCAGAATTATAATATCCAAATGAATGCGAATAAGAACATCTTCACATTTTACTGTGGTGTTTCTGAATCTGAAAATTTCGATCTAACTGAAGCGCTCAACGGGCTAAATACACTTCAATTTCAGCTCTATCATGAGGATGATAATTTTAAAAATTACACCTCCAATATCCCTTTGAATAACACGCATATCCTGAACCTGAAAAACAGTCCGGGGGAAGTAGAAATACAGATAGAACAGGCACTACGAAGTGAAAATGTTCCTCTAGAAACATTTGCCATATTAATACTGGATATTCAGGAACTGATCAATGAAAATGATCCGGATAAAAGGTTAAGACTTTTTCTTAAGACGCGGGAATTACTCTGGCAATATCAAATTATCCTCCGCGATAATATGAAAGTGGAGGAGAGAGATCTTAAGATCTATGGTATATATAATGAGACCTATAATGGACCTGTAAAAAAACAATTAACCCAGGAAGTTTCGGCATTGGTAATGACATCCAATATTCCATTACCACTTAGGCAAACGATCGCCGATAACCCTTTGCTTAAAATAAAATTCACCGATATACAGACGAACGTAACAAAAAACATGGAACTAAAACTTCCCAATCAGGATCCTCAATCTATCCTAGCGGAGCAAAGAGATGGTGTAATGATTCCGGCACTAACAACTGCAATCATATATGTCTAACTTAATTGCATATAAGAATCACGAATAATGCTAACTCCCGGAGTTTACATACAAGAAATCAGTACCCTGGGCAAATCGGTGAGACCGGTTCCTACTGCTATTCCGGTGTTTATCGGTTACACTCAGAAAACCACTTTTGAAGGGACAAGCCTTGCAAACAGAGCTGTACGCATTACCTCATTAAACGATTTCGCACAAAAGTTCGGGGATGATCTTCCGGAATTAAAATTTAATATTTCCGAAGAGAATAATTTTCCCGATTTTCATGATTCCAATGGCCAGGGTTATAAACTTACAAATTCAGGGATGTTCTTTCGGCTGCTTGCGGCTATGAAATTTTTCTACGCCAATGGAGGTTCTGAATGTTATGTGGTAACTATTGGAGATTATAACGCAACCTTCGATCGTGACGATTTTATGAACGCGATCGATCTGCTGGTGGATGAGCCCGATCCTTCTATTTTAGTTATTCCCGAGGCAATACTCCGGGATGTACAAAGTGCGTATGACATTCAGAATCATATGATCAGGCACTGCAGCCAAACAAAGAATAAATTTGCAATTCTCGATGTGCCGGAAGGATATAAGGACCTTAACCAATCCCCTAATTGTATTGATGATTTTCGAAATGGTGTTGGTGGAATTCTTTCTGAAAACAATAGTTATGCTGCAGCATATTACCCCTGGCTTCACACTTCCATTCATGAACTTTCCGATATTGGTTTTCTGAATATTACTTCGGAAGCCTATCCAACCATTGCGACACTTCTAACCACCGAATTTACCGATCCTAGTGGGGCTATCGATCCAACGAACATTCAGCTTATTTCCTGCTTTTCGAATAATGGAACCAGCGATGATGGCGCTTTCTCTCTTGAAGATGCCGATACAAACTTCAGAAATACCAGCTCAACCTATCAAGCTATTCTGGGCGTAATTCTTCAAAAATTAAACCTCATTCCTCCCTCCGCGGCAATGGCGGGAATCTACACCGTTATAGATGATCAACGGGGAGTATGGCAGACGCCGGCCAATGTGGTTTTACAAAGTGTTATCTCACCATCAGTGGCAATTGATAACGATCTACAACTAGATCTTAATGCCCCGGCAGACGGAAAATCCATTTGTGCCATAAGGGCTTTTCTGGGAAGGGGAAATTTAGTGTGGGGAGGCAGGACCATGGACGGAAATTCGAATGAGTGGAGATATATCAACGTACGCCGCACGCTTATATTTATAGAACAATCTGTAAAAGAATCCATTAAGGCATTTGTTTTTGCTTCCAATGATGCAAATACCTGGACACAGGTTGAAACAATGATCTCTAATTTCCTGAATTCCCTATGGCGAGAGGGGGCGCTTTTAGGCACCAAACCTTCCGAAGCCTTTTCGGTGAACATCGGACTCGGTAAAACAATGACACCCCAGGACATACAAAATGGGATAATGCGAATATCCCTGGCTATTGCACTAATGCACCCTGCAGAATTTGTTGTAATTTCAATCGAACAGAAAATGCAGGAATCCTAATTAATTTAAAAACACTTTTTATGGCAGATGATGGATCAAAACAAGGAAGTACATGGCCCTTGCCAAAGTTTTACTTCTCGGTAAAACTAGGTTCTCAGGATAATACGGTTTCATTTCAGGAAGTTTCTGGGCTGGACACCGAAACACAGCCTATCGAATACAGGCATGGTGATAACAAAGTGTTTTCAACCATAAATATGCCGGGTATAGTGAAGACCGGTAACGTAACCCTAAAGAAAGGAATTTTTGTGAACGATAATAATTTCTGGAAATGGTACGACGCGATCAAAATGAATACCATTAAAAGAGAGACCGTGGTTATACAGTTATTGGATGAATTCGCCAAGCCAACCATGACCTGGACACTCAATAATGCATGGCCCACTAAGATCACTGGCACCGATATGAAATCTGATGCCAATGAAGTAGCCGTGGAGACACTGGAGCTTGCGCACGAAGGACTAACGATTGCTAATAGTTGATAACTATGAGTAATGAATATCCCCCGGTAGCATTTTATTTTCGATTGAGTTTCAACGGCCCGTCGGGATCGGTTAACACTGCATTCAAGGAAGTATCCGGAATTACCATGGAAATGGGCACAGAGGAAATCACGGAAGGCGGGGAAAATAGTTTTAAACATCGTCTTCCTACTTCCGTAAAGTTCTCTAACCTGGTTCTGAAAAGAGGGATAGCTTCTAAGGATTCTCCACTTGTGGACTGGTGCGTGAACACATTGGGAGGGAACCTCTCTGAACAAATAGAGACCAGGAACATTGTTGTTAATCTTTTAGATGAAAGTGGGGATCCACTTAAAGCCTGGAGTTTCGCGAATGCCTGGCCCGTAAAATGGTCGGCTTCAGATTTAAACTCAATGAAAAATGAAGTAGTTATTGAGACCCTGGAATTTTCCTATAGTTATTTTGAAGAAATTAATACCGAAAACACCTGATCGTATCCATAGACGGATTATGGTAAGGTGAAATTGTAAAAAGCCCGACTTGAAAAATAGTACGGCCGAAATAAAAAACATTATGCCTGTATCACCCTTAATTGAAGAGACCAATCTGATATCTTTAGATATCCTCTCATCCGGTAAAGCAATTCCCTCTCATTACGAGATCCTTAGTATTCGCACCGAACAATATTTGAATAGAATAGCTGAGGCCGAGATCGTAGTTCTCGATGGGGACTTCTCCAAACAGACCTTCGAGGTTACCGATTCGGACGACTTCAAACCGGGTGCCGAAATCGAGATCAAGCTGGGTTATAACAGCAAAAACGAATCGGTGTTCAAAGGAGTGGTGGTCAAGCAAATGATCAAAATAGATGGACAAGGCTCCAGGCTTCATGTAATTTGTAAGGATAAAGCCATGCAGCTTACCATTAACCGAAACAATACTATTCTTACAGACAGCACCGATAGTGCTGCCATCGAAAGTATTTTGGGGAAAACCCACTTGAGTTCCACCATAGCTTCCACAACCGTACGGCACAAGGAAATTGTTCAGTATGACACTACCGATTGGGATTTTATCGTAAATCGGGCTGAGATCAATGGATTGGTTGTGTTTACCGAAAGCGGAAAACTGAAAGTTGCAAAACCCGAGGTATCCGGTTCGCCTGCCTTACAGCTTCAATATGGACATGATATTATAGATTTCGATGTTGAGATTGATGCAACTTACCAATATTCGGATGTGCAGGTAAATGCCTGGGATATGAGTACCCAAAATGTTATTAGCGCCTCTTCTACCGAACCAACGGTGAACGATCAAGGCGATATCACCGGGTCGAAACTAGCTTCAGTACTGAATGCCGGTACCAGGAATTTAAATTCTACTGAAGGAAGCAAACAAGATGATGTTAAACAAATGGCAGATGCAGCCTTGTTAAAATCGAGGTTGTCCAGGATTCGTGGCGGGATCACCTTCCAGGGATCTTCCTTAGCAAAAGTAAATTCAACCATAAAACTTCAAGGGGTGAGCAATAGGTTCAATGGAAATGCATATATCTCCGGAGTGGTTCATTCCCTTGAAGAAGGATTGTGGAATACAGAAGTGAAACTAGGGCTTTCGCCCGAATGGTTTGTTGAAAAACACCAGGTGGCGGCTCCCGTATCTTCAGGGCTGATACCGGGTATACGAGGCCTGCAGACCGCAATTGTAACCAAGACATATGAAGACCCTGATAATCAGTTCAGGATACAGGTAGAAATTCCAATATTGGGCGCCGAAGGTAAAAAAGTATGGGCACGACTGGCAACATTTTATACCGGTAATACCTTCGGATCTTATTTTATACCTGAGATTGACGATGAGGTGATCCTTGGATTCATGAATGACGACCCGCGATTCCCCGTCATTTTAGGTAGTGTTTTCAGCAGTTCGATTCCCGCTCCTGAGACAGCCAACGAGAAAAATTCGATCAAGACGCTGGTCACCAAAAGCAAACTTCAGTTGAAATTCGATGACGAGAACCAAGTGATCACCTTTCAGACTCCCGGAGGAAACACCCTCCTTATCAGCGACCAGGATCAAGGGATCACGATCACAGATCTGAATAGTAATAAGATCGAGATGAACTCCCGCGGGATCAATATTGAAAGTGTGTCGGATATTACACTTAAAGCAACAAATTCGGTAAACATAAAAGGAACTTCGATCTCCTTAGACGGCGATGAATCGATTAGCAGTAAAAGTAGTACCGTCTCCATCACAGGTGACCTTAGCACAAGTATTACAGGAAATGCCGAATGCACGGTTTCCAGCAGTGGGGAGATGAGCATAAAAGGCGCTATGGTAACGGTTAACTAAAATTTGGTTTATGATAGTTTTACACATAATGAATGAAGGATATCAATAACTTGGAGAAGAAACTAAATATCAACTAATGGATCCACTTTTTACAAAACAGTCCGGTCTTATTATTCTATCGCCATTCCTGGGAACATTATTTCAGAAATGCGGACTCACGGAAGAAGGTCATTTCAGAAATAAAGAAAGTAAAGCCAGAGCTGTTCAATTGCTGGATTATGCTGCTACGGGGAATAACAATTCGCAGGAGTATGAATTGGTTATTCCTAAAGTGCTATGTGGTATTCCCATGTCTGAACCCATAGATATTTCCTTTCAGCTTAATGAGGACGATAAACAACTTGTGGATGATTTATTAATGGCCGTAACCCAACAATGGCATGGTATGGAGAACACCTCGATCAATGCCTTGCGAGAATCATTTTTACAACGGGATGGAAAGCTGGAGGAGTTGGAAGTAAATTTTTACCTGAAAGTGGAACAGCGTTCATACGATATGCTTCTGGATAGAATCCCATGGAACATAAACACGATCAAATTAAGTTGGATTGAAAAATTAATACGGATAGAATGGAGATAATAAAAGCAATTGCCAGATCCCTGGAACGCGAGATCGGTTGGTTTGAGACGGTAGTGAAGACCGCACTTTCCATTTATTTTGAGAATGACCACAATGTAAAAAGTGTGTACGATCACACACCTCCTGTGCTTGATAAGGACGCATCGGCTTATGCCGAACTGATCAAAAAACTCAATCTCGGTTTCGAGGATCGCCTTCTATTGATCCTGGCTTTGCTCCCGATTGTAAAACCACAGGCATTGGATGTATTTCTCATAAAAAATCAGAATCTGAATAACGATTTCTCCGAGTTCGGCGGGATCAAGGGCGCCGGAATCTCCGGATTTACTCCCAGCCTAAAGACAGCCTGTTTTATCTTATCAGGAAGTTCTTTGGAAGAACGTTTGCGCCTTATAAAATTGTTTCAGAAGGATCATGTGCTTTATAAAAAAGGAATTCTCGTCTATGATGGTTCGAACGAGTTTGCACTTCAGCAGCGCCTGAATGTTTCTCCTGAATTCATTGAATTCCTCACTGAAGGAAAAATGAAGTTGCCGGAAATCATTTCCGGACTTCCCGCCAGGGAAATTTCTACTGAACTGGAATGGGACGACCTAATTATCGACCAGCAGCTGCGTAGTAATTTGGAAGAAATAAAGGACTGGTTGATTCATAGTGAAGTCATCCTGGAAGACTGGGGATTACACAAAACCCTAAAGAAAGGGTATCGTGCACTGTTTTATGGCCCTTCCGGAACGGGTAAGACCATGGCCGCCACCCTGATCGGTAAATCGACCAAGCGGCCCGTTTTCAGGATCGATCTTTCCCTTCTGGTAACCAAATACATTGGAGAGACTGAAAAAAACCTTGAAAAACTCTTTAACGAGGCGGAAAATAAAGACTGGATATTGTTTTTCGACGAGGCGGATGCGTTGTTTGGGAAACGAACTCAGGTAAAATCGGCCAACGACAGGTACGCGAATCAGGAAGTTTCTTATTTACTACAGCGTATGGAGGAATTTTCAGGGCTGGTGATACTCGCAACTAATTTAAAAACCAATATCGATGAAGCCTTTGCGAGAAGGTTTCAGAGTATGGTTCACTTTCAAAAACCACAGGAGAATGAGCGACTACTTCTATGGAAACGGCTGTTCGAAAAAACGTTCTCCCTAGAAGGTGATGTCGACCTGGACCAGCTGGCTGAGAATTACGAATTAACCCGAGGTGAAATGATCAATATTCAGCGGTACTGTGCGCTAGTTGCTGCCAAAAGAGGTGATAAAAAGATCGGACTGCAGGATCTAATTGCCGGAATCCGAAGAGAATATAGTAAATCCAATAAAACCTTATAGTTATGCCACTACAAGTCTGTATGGGAGCCTCGATGACCTGCTCTTTTGGAGTCGCACCATCATCACTTATAGTGTTGCCACAAAATCGTGTTATGACCAGCAATATGCCGGCAGCCAATATTATGGATAACAAACCATTAGTTAATATTCCCTCTTTTGGTATGTGTTCTTCTATGGCTAACCCACAGGTTGCCGCTGCGACGAATGCCGCGATGGGTGCATTGACCCCTATGCCTTGTGTTCCTGCTACGGTCACACCCTGGGCACCGGGAAGTCCGACGGTTTTGTTAGGAGGCGTACCCACATTATCCAGCAGCTGTTCACTTAATTGTATGTGGGGCGGAGTGATCCGTCTGGATACTGCGGGTCAGGTTCAGGTTACGGTACCATAAAAAAAGCCTCCCATTAGGAAGGCTTTTTATTCATGGAATGAGCGAGCTGTTATTTCCCAAGCAACAACAATTCGTTGCAAACCACTTCGGTTGAATATCGCTTGATACCCTCCTTATCTTCGTAGGAGCGATGTGTTAGTTTTCCTTCCACTGCGATCTCTTTACCCTTGGTAACGTAATTCTCAACGATCTCCGCAGTTTTCCCCCAGGCCACAACATTATGCCATTGCGTGTCTTCCACGCGTTCTCCATTTGCATTCTTGTAGCTGTCGTTAGTGGCTACTGAAAATTTAGCGAGTTTCTTACCGCTGTCAAGGTTAATGATCTCCGGGTCCTGCCCAAGTCTTCCAATCAACTGTACTTTGTTTCTAAGTGCGTTCATAATAATTAATTTAAGGGTTTAACAATTGATACTATCGAACGTCTTTCATTCGACAAGGCAAACCTAGAACAGCTTCCATAAAAGATCCGGTTGCGAAATATTTACTTTCGTTTATAGTCGTTTGTAAACGTTTGTACGAGGCAACTATTTCCCTAAGAATGGCACTTATATACGTGTTACCACAAAGTAGAATAGAGTTTTTATGTTAATCCGGGATTGGATTTTTTTGAGATATACAGGCCATACGGTCTATGGTTATCCTTTTCAGGTACAGAGCATAGGCTATCGCCAGTCTTTAAGACTAAACCGCTTCCGTATGTCATTGAACGTATTACGTCTTACTGGTTCCCATACCGTTTAATGGCGGTTCCCCCAGTTTACGCCCAAAAACGCAACGTAATGCTATTTTGCTTCCTTTTCCTTTGGTTTAGGAACAGAAACCTTAAGAACATCGTCTAGCGTGCCGTCAATCGTTAATTTCTTTTCGTCCTTGTAAGCGCGCTTAATTTTATTCTTCTTCTTCATTTAAAACAGTTGTTGAAACTTTATAAATGCTATGCGATTTAGGCGGTCTTTCAACCCCAATCGAATCACATATTTTATTGACCTTAAAATAATAATAGAAGTCTTCTAGTAATAAAGGGAAAGATTTTTTACCTTTTCCTATCATTACAACATTATGTTCTTCCCAATACTCGTTTGAAATTACCTCCCACCCTTTAGTCGCCAAATAGTCGAGAAACTTTTGATAATCGCAGTGCTGTATAACCATTTTACACTATAACTGTAATTCAAATGATCCATTCTCCTTCCAAGAAACCTTTGAAAGGTCAAAATCCTCGGGGAGAGTCTTAGCGTTTACGCTAAGTAATGGAAGTTTATAATCAAAGGCAATTTTAATCCGTATTAGCAATAGTAATTTAGACATAACTTCTTTTTCGGTTTTGCCCTGAGCCGCAATGCCTATAAAGCTGTCGGTCCAACCTAAGAACATATTTCCATGCTGTTCAATATACCCTGTTACTTGAATCATTGGTTTTTCAAATTATAGCCGTTAGTTTTAATTTTGATTTAATAAACGACAAAAAGTGTGCAAAAGTATGAAATTCATATTAAATACTTTATTAACGTTCATTAAATGGGGAAAGTTTCAGCATTAAATATACAATAATAATCCAGTTATGCAAACTTTTGAATCGACAATGCGCAAATAAGTTCGATGAAATACACTATTACTAACAAACCAAGTCATTATATGTGAGTCTGCTTTCACTTTGCTCTAAAAACAGCTCAAAACGTTCCTGGCTAGACAGCTTACGAGTATTGTAACGGTTTGCATATTCGTCTAAATAACGCTCTAAATGCTTCTCACTAACGTGATGGTATATTCCATTAATTCCACGCTTTAACTGGCTCCAAAAGTTCTCTATTGTGTTAGTATGGCAGTTCCCTACTACATACTGACTGGCTGAATGTACAACCGTCTTATGAGTAAACGTTCTACCTACTTTGTTGTAAATAATGCTTTCATCGGTGTGAACCTCCGAACCTTTTGCAACGTGTTTTCCTAGTAGCGGTAAAATTTCTTCTTTGGTGGCACGTGCAACGTGCTTTACAATGATGTCCCCGCCACGCTCAACAAAGCCTACTACCATCTTCTTAGGTTGGTAAGGAGTACCGTCATTTCGTAAGTCCGGGTTCTCATTTGAACGTTGTTTCCCGAAATGCTTGTTTTTCTCACGTCCTCCTAAGTAAGCTTCATCAATCTCTACCATATTGGTAGTACCTATCATTTTAGGTGCTTTATCCTTTAGCATTTCGCGTATTCTATGAAGTACAAACCAAGCTGTTTTTTGTGTGATTCCTAAATCACTTGCTAATTGAACACTTGAAATACCTTTCTTATGGTTAGTGGCTAAGAATATAGCAGCAAACCACGTTCTAAGAGGAATTTTAGAGTTTTCAAAGATAGTACCAACCTTTACGGTAAAATCCTTCTTACAATCTTTATTACTGCATCTGTGGCCTCGTTTCGTTTTATAAGGGTTCTCACTATTACAATGTGGGCAAACTACATTACCATTCCAACGGATCTGCTCGTAATATTCAATACAAGTACTTTCTTCTCTGAAGTAGTCTAAAAGCTGTGGTAGTGATTTGAAATTCATTATTTCCTTAGTTTTGTTATACAAATATAACCGAATATATTGACATATACAAATAAAAATACAATTATATTCGGTTATTTTGATATAATTATACTATATTTGTCCTATGTCTACATACAAAGAGCGTCAAGAAAACTTAGAGTACTTCGTTTTACTAGATGGAGATAATGTGCTTGGAACTTTTGGAAACTTGAAAAAGGTTTGTGATTTCCTGGCCGGAAAAGATTTCTACTCTTATAATACAATCGTACGCAAAAAAACCTACCCAGTAACCTATAAAAATTACAAGGTTTTTAAGGTTAAGCATTACTAAACTTACCTGTTTTGTTTAATTTTCATGTGTAAAATAACACATATGGAATCATTAAACTTAACAACCAATGAAGATATTTCTGCGTATTATCGCGGAAAAATAATTCAATCCGCAATCCTATTAGAATTTAGAATGGATATCGCAATAGGGCGATATTTTTCATCAAACCAATTACAGAACATTTTAAATACAATTGGTGCGTTTGACAACTCTATTTCAATAGGATTCCATGCTAAAAATTTGATACTTCAATATATTATTAAAAAAGATTTTCCAGATTTTTTAAAAACAAGGAGTACTTTTTTTAGTGATATTGACAAATTAATGAGTACTCGCAACATAGTTGCTCACAAAAGACCTGATTACAACCAAAAAGACTATGCAGTATTGAGTTGGTCTAAAACAAGTAAAAATAGCGTAGGTAACAAGGTGTTTAATATCAATAAATCGATTGTTGATGATTATACAAAATTGGCCGATAAAGTAGGCGTTATGATTCTTGATCTGGAGTTGTTAATCTCATTAAAAGCGAAGGCGGACAAATACTAACCTAAGTCTCCATCTCAGAGTTTAACAGTTTTAGTTATGCCCGCCATATCCTAATGGATTTGCACTTTTAATTTTTCTTGTGGTAAGTGGTATATAAGTGCCCTAAGAATTACGTCTATATTATATACTTAAACTAGTTCAAAATGAGCAAATCTTTAAAAGTTTCATTAATTACTGTACTGGCATTCGGAGTATATTTCTTTATTGATGAATTATTTTTCCGAGAATTACGAAAGTCCATCTTTCACGGGATAGGACAGATGGGGGTAAGTCACATCATAGCCTATACCATAGTAGGGATTCCCATTTTCATAAGCGTTTTAATTTTACACGGACGAAAGAACTTTTTTCAAAGCCTGGGGCTTCGATCTTCACTTACAAAAGGGTTTTTATTTGCGCTTCTTTGCACCTTACCCATGTTCGTGGGATTTGCGTTTGTCTTTGAATTCAATCAAGACATTTCACTTAATACATTTCTAATTTTAATGGTTGCCGCGGCATTTTTTGAAGAGTTGTATTTCAGGAGTTTTCTGTTCGGGCAATTATTTCGATATACGAGACTAGGGTTTATCCCCTCCGTTATTTTGGGGGCCTTATTGTTTGGTGCGGTCCACTTGTACCAAAGCACCGATCCTGGAGAATTGATCGGTATCTTCCTTGTTACTTTTTTGGGAGGCCTGTTGTTCTCATGGGTTTATACAGAATGGAAATATAACCTGTGGGCGGCTGTGTTCTTACATTTATTAATGAATTTTTCCTGGGAACTGTTCTCCGTGAGTGATAACGCATTTGGAAGTCTATACGCGAATATATTCAGGCTCATTACCATTGCTATGATCATAGTACTCACCCTCCTGTATAAAAAACGCCGTGGCGAGAAACTAATGATCAACAAGCAAACTATTTGGAAAAAACCTGCTGCAAATTAGGCTAAAATTAAGTCTTGATCTTAATCACTTCGGCACAATCTTCTTATCTTTAAATAAATTTTTTACATGCCGAAAGAAGCAACAGCTTATATCCTGGGAACCGATAAGCAGGAGCTTATTCGTCTGGGTATACAACACCAGGTTTGGGCCGAAGAAGCGCAGCGGGGGTGGGCCATGGCTGGATTTAATGCCGGAAACACATTGCTCGATCTTGGATGCGGACCGGGATACTGCGCCCGCGAACTTGCCTTTATCGCCGGTGAATCCGGGAAGGTTATTGGCGTGGATAAATCTGAAGGATACATTCATCACCTCAATGAGATCAGTAAGTTGCAACACTTAAATATCGAAGCTACCTGTGCCGATTTCAACGAAATGAAACTCCAACCCAATTCCCTGGATGGAATGTATTGCCGCTGGGCATTGGCGTGGCTGCCTAATCCAAAGGGGATCTTAGAGAAAGTCTACCACGCTTTAAAACCGGGCGGTAAAATGGTGATCCATGAGTATTACGACTGGACCACCCACCAAACTCAACCAAGAAAAGAAGGGCTCTCGATCGCCATCGCTGCTGCAATGAAAAGTTTTCAGGATTCGGAAGGGGAAATAAATATCGGGAGGTTTCTACCGGGAATACTTTCAGGTTTTGGAATGAATATAGAAAGTGTAAGGCCCATGGCGAAAATAGCTACGCCTCATAACCTTAACTGGCAATGGCCGAAGACCTTTTATCACAGTTATTTTCCCAGACTTGTTGAAACCGGATATCTTTCAGAAGAAAACAAAAAGAAAGCTCTCAAAGATCTTCGGGAACTTGAGGAAACCGATGGTTCGAGTATATTTTGTCCGGTGATGACAGAAATTATTGCAAGGAAATAATTACACCCTTTAAAGAGATGTTTTTATGATCAACGAGAAACAAATGAGAATAATTGGCATAGCCCATAACTGGGCTATTGCTTTATTATTGATACTAGGAATCCTCCTTTTTATTTTTTCTTTGATCTCGGGATCTGAGACCTATGGCGGGGGCTTATCGGGCTTAATAAAGAATAGTCCGAACAGTATCCCTTGGATCGTCCTGTTAGTTCTGGTCATCATTGCAAGGAAAAATTATGCGTGGGGCGGCTTTCTGCTGCTAATATTTGGAGGAATGATCACCTATTACTTTAATTTCAGAGGAGGCAACTTCTTTATTACCACCTTAATTTTCTGCCTAACTGTGGTCTTCCTGTCCCTTGTGATCCTGTTCACCGGTGCGACCATTTCAAAATATAAAAAGGAAAATGAATTGCGGTAATCCACTACCGCTTAAATACACAATCGATACATGAGTCAATTTCACATTAAAAATTTAGAAGAATACTTCCAGGTATACCGAAAATCTGTCCGACATCCGGAAATTTTCTGGGAAGAAATAGCCGAAGAACACTTTATCTGGAGAAAAAAATGGGATAAAGTTTTAGATTGGGACTTCACCAAACCGGAGATCAAATGGTTTGAAGGAGCTCAATTGAACATCACCGAAAATTGTATCGATAGGCATCTGGCAGCGAAAGGTGATAAAACAGCCATTATTTTCGAGCCAAATAATCCTGAAGAAGCTGCACAACATATTAGTTATACTGAGCTATCCCAGCGGGTTAACCGAATGGCCAACGTCTTAAAGGCCCGGGGAATTGGCAGGGGTGATCGGGTGTGTATCTACTTACCCATGATCCCCGAACTCGCCATTGCAGTGCTGGCCTGCGCGCGTATTGGTGCTATTCATTCGGTGGTGTTCGCCGGGTTTTCAGCCACCGCACTTGCCACGCGAATTAACGACAGTGATTGTAAGTTGGTGATTACCAGTGACGGATCCTACAGAGGTACAAAGACCATCGATCTAAAAGGAATTGTAGACGAAGCCCTGGTATCCTGTGATTGTGTAAAAACTGTTCTGGTGGTAAAAAGAATTCATTCTGAAGTGGATATGCAGGAAGGACGTGATCTGTGGATGCAACCTCTTTTGGACAATGCAGATTCCTACTGTCCGCCGGAAATAATGAATGCCGAAGATCCGCTTTTCATTCTTTACACCTCCGGGTCGACCGGAAAACCGAAAGGAATGGTTCATACTATTGCCGGGTATATGGTTTACACCGCCTATACTTTTAAAAACATTTTCCAATACAATGATGAGGATATCTATTGGTGCACAGCAGACATTGGATGGATTACCGGACATAGTTATATTGTCTATGGGCCTCTAACCAATGGTGCCACTACCGTGATGTTTGAAGGCGTACCTACCTATCCGGACCTCGGCCGTTTCTGGCAAGTGGTAGAAAAACATCGTATTAACCAATTTTATACGGCACCTACTGCCATAAGAGCTCTTGCAAAAGAACCCTTATCTTTTGTTGAGAATTACGACCTGTCGTCACTGAAGGTGCTGGGCACCGTTGGAGAACCGATCAATGAAGAAGCCTGGCACTGGTATAACGAAAATATAGGGAAAACCAGGAGTCCGATCGTGGATACCTGGTGGCAGACCGAGACCGGCGGAATCATGATCTCTCCTATTCCGTTTGCAACTCCAACCATTCCAACTTTTGCCACCTTACCTTTCCCGGGTATTCAACCTTGCCTGATCAATGAAGAATCTGAGGAAATCACTGGAAATCCGGCCGAGGGACGTTTATGTATAAAATTTCCGTGGCCGGCGATGGCCAGGACCATCTGGGGAGATCACCAACGCTATAAGGATACTTATTTCTCTGCTTTTAAGAATAAATATTTCACAGGTGATGGCGCCTTGCGGAATCATACCGGTTATTACCGGATAACAGGTAGGGTAGACGATGTGATCATTGTATCGGGCCATAATCTTGGTACTGCCCCAATTGAGGATGCCGTGAACGAACATCCTGCGGTTTCCGAAAGCGCCATTGTAGGTTTCCCCCACGATATAAAAGGAAACGCCTTGTATGGGTATGTTATCTTGAAAGAGACAGGGGAAGAAAGAAACCAGGATAATCTAAGAAAGGAGATCAATCAATTGATCACCGAACGTATTGGTCCTATCGCCAAGCTCGAAAAGATACAGTTCACTTCCGGTTTACCCAAGACCCGTTCCGGTAAGATTATGCGAAGGATACTTAGGAAGATCGCTTCCGGAGATACCTCTAACCTTGGTGATACCAGCACCTTGCTAAATCCCGAAGTAGTACAGGATATCATGGATAACGTACTTTAAAGAACCGTCCCGCATTAGCGGGACGGCATCTGGTTTCTGGCAAATAAGCAAATTGGGGAATTATTCATTGATAATATTTTTATGAAAGATTTGCTCTTTTTCTTTTTCAAGATCAGGACATAGCTGGTCATGGTCGATAGATCCGACTATACATAAGGAAACTAAGTGGTTTTACAGAAAATTGGGGGCTTGTACATTTATTAAATAAACACAAATATAGGGCGCTAATAATTATACAAACTAAGTGAAAACACTTAATTTTCTGTTATATAGAGCATATTCATGGCTAACCCTATGTACAAAAAGCTAGCAGGAATTTAAGATGTTAGATCGGAAACTTATTTGTTAAAGCGGAATATTTCCGTGTTTTTTCTTCGGAAGTTTAGCCTTCTTACCCTCAAGCATAGCGAAAGCCTTCATGAGTTTCCTTCGTGTGTTTTCAGGAAGGATGACCTCATCGATAAACCCACGACGAGCAGCGCGATAAGGATTGGCAAATTTTTCGGCATATTCTTGCTCCTTCTCTGCCAGTTTTTTCTCGGGATCGGCAGCTTCTTTGATCTCTTTTCTGAAAATGATCTCACTGGCTCCTTTGGCTCCCATTACTGCGATCTCGGCCGTTGGCCAGGCGAAATTCATATCGGCTCCGATATGCTTCGAATTCATTACATCATAAGCTCCTCCATAGGCTTTACGTGTTATCACAGTTACCCTGGGAACAGTTGCCTCACTTAGCGCATACAATAATTTGGCTCCGTGCATGATGATACCATTCCATTCCTGGTCGGTTCCCGGAAGAAATCCCGGTACATCCACTAAAACCAGCAAAGGAATATTGAAACAATCACAAAAGCGAGTAAAACGCGCGGCTTTTTTAGAGCTGTCCACATCCAGCACCCCAGCGAGAAACATGGGATTATTTGCAACGATCCCAATGCTTTTACCTCCTAACCTGGCAAATCCAACCACGATATTCTCTGCGTAATCCTTATGGATCTCGAAAAAAGTATCTTCATCTATTATTCCCTTAATAACGTCGTGCATATCGTAGGGAGTAGTCGTACTTTCAGGAACTATACTCGCAAGCTGCATTCGGAGCTCATCTCCCGTTTCGTAGGGGATATCCCCGGGTTTTTCTTTGTTGTTCTGCGGAAGATAACTAAGTAACTTCTTCATGTCTGCCAAACATTGCACATCATTGGCCGAGGTAACATGTGCAACTCCGGATTTCTGCGAATGCGTACTTGCACCTCCTAATTCTTCCGAAGTCACTTCTTCATTGGTTACTGTCTTAACCACATTGGGTCCCGTAACGAACATATAACTGGTACCTTCAACCATCATGGTAAAATCGGTCATGGCAGGAGAGTATACTGCTCCCCCGGCACAGGGTCCCATAATCGCCGATAGCTGTGGTATCACTCCCGATGCCATGACATTTCGATAAAAAATATCTGCATATCCACCCAGGGACCTCACCCCTTCCTGGATTCGTGCGCCTCCCGAATCGTTCAACCCGATCACAGGTGCACCTACCTTCATGGCCAGATCCATCACCTTACAGATCTTCTCTGCATGCGTTTCAGAAAGAGCTCCTCCAAATACGGTAAAGTCTTGTGCATAAACATAGACCAGCCTGCCGTCTATGGTTCCATATCCGGTTACAACCCCGTCTCCGTAATACTGTTCCTTATCCATCCCGAAATCGGTGGTGCGATGTGTTACCAGGATACCGGTCTCTTCGAAAGAATTATCATCCAATAAATAATGAATTCGTTCCCTGGCCGTAAGTTTGTTCTTTTTGTGCTGTTTATCAATCCTGGCCTGTCCTCCTCCTAAATAGGCCTGCGATAATCGTTCGTTAAGTCCTTTTATTTTCGAATTCATATGTTACGAATTAGGTAATCTAAGTTTACTTTTATCATTCAGGTATTGTTTTAATGCGATCAGGGCAGCGAGCTTCTCCTCTTCCTCCGAGCCTGCTTTTAAGGCGTCTCCGCTAAAATAATTCTTCACAAAATGAGTGTCGAAATCTCCCGATCTGAATGCCGGATGTTCACACACAAATTTTCCGAAAGGCAGGGTGGTTTCAACTCCTTCAACTTTATAGTTTTCGATAGCATGGATCATCTTGTCTATAGCTAGTTCACGGTTTCTTCCGTAGGTAATAAGTTTAGAGAGCATGGGGTCGTAATAAATGGGGATCTCCATCCCTTCTTCAAAACCATTGTCTACCCTAATTCCATCTCCTTCCGGCAAACGATACGTTTCTAAAGTTCCTACGCTGGGCAGAAAATCGTTGGTGGGATCTTCAGCATAAACTCTTAGCTCCAAGGCATGGCCTTCTATTTTCAAATCGGATTGTTGGAGCGTTAATTTTTCACCTCTGGCAACTTCTATCTGTAATTGAACCAGGTCTACCCCTGTGATCAATTCGGTTACAGGATGTTCTACCTGTAGCCGGGTATTCATCTCAAGGAAATAGAAATTATGATCTGTGTCCAAAAGAAACTCAACGGTTCCGGCTCCTACATAATCACAGGACCTCGCAACATTTACAGCTGCCTCGCCCATCGTGTTTCGCATTTCGGGTGTTAAAACCGAAGAGGGTGCTTCTTCAACTACTTTCTGATGCCTTCTCTGAATACTGCACTCTCGTTCGAAGAAATGAAGGACATTCCCATGTTTATCGGCCAAAACCTGTATCTCTATATGTCTTGGTGAAGTGACGTACTTCTCTATAAAGACAGAACCATCCCCAAAGGCTGCTGTTGCTTCCCCAATAGCCATTTTCATCTGCGATTCCAGGTCTTTTTCTCTCTCAACGATGCGCATCCCCTTACCTCCGCCACCGGCAGATGCCTTTATAAGTATAGGGAAACCAATGGTAGATGCAATTATTTTTGCCTGTTCGATATCTGTGATCGCCTTATCGATCCCCGGAACCATCGGGATATCGTACTTTTTCACTGCTTCCTTAGCCGCCAACTTAGATCCCATGATCCTAATCGCTTTAGAGCCCGGCCCGATAAAAGTTATATTGTTGTTCTCTACTTCTTCGGCAAATTCGGCATTTTCACTTAAAAAGCCGTACCCGGGATGAATTCCGTCTACTCCCAGTTTTTTTGCTTCGGAAATTATTCTGGATCCGAGTAAATAAGACTCGGCCGAAGGTGGCGGACCCACACATACTGCTTCGTCTGCATAGCGCACATGAGGTGCGTCTCTATCTGCTTCCGAAAAAATAGCAACAGTTCTGATACCCATCTTCTTTGCCGTTCGCATAACACGAATGGCGATCTCTCCACGGTTTGCTACAAGTATTTTTTTCATCTGATAACTAATTAGTCTTCGAATTCAATTAATAACTGGCCTTTATCGATCGCATCATTTTTGGCCACATGCACGGTTCGTATTACCCCGTCCCTAGGCGAAAGAATACTGTTCTCCATTTTCATAGCACTTAGAATAAGCAGCGTATCTCCTTCTTTTACCGTCTCTCCTGCAGCAACTTGAATATCCAGAATTAATCCCGGCATGGGGGCCTCCAGGGAATTTACTAGTTTGGACTGTCCTAAGGCGAATCCCATTTTCTTTATTAATTGGTCAACCTCGTCCAGCAATACAACCCGATAGGTATTATTTCCTACTCTGATATCGTAAGTTTTTTTGGTATGATCGGCAGATGTTACGGTCGCCATGAGTGATCTTTTATCCTGAATTACGTGATAGGTGTCCTCCTTCACGGAGATCACATCTAATTGAGATAAGGCTTCCGGGCTAACCTCATATTTGGAAGAATCGTTTACCGAAGCCACGTACGAGTTGCTCATAATATGTTTTTGATTTTGGAAACGTAAAGATACATATTGCTACTTTGCTAATTGTGATGAAAATCATTGTAAGCTATTTTGCAAGAATAGGATCCTGTTGGGTGGCATTACTCGTTATAATGTATTAAATTTAATTTTCGTATAAAACTGCTATGAAACATACAAAAGAAGAACGATTCAACAAACATGTCCTTTCCCGATACCAGATATACAATAGTATTTTCATGACCTTGCCGTTCGATGCTATTACCAGAACCGGTGTCCTGCTCCCCTTATTTCAGGAGGTTTGCAAAAATGGATTTAAAGAGAATAAAAATCCTACCGAGATCGTAGCGTCATTCTTTTCAAAATATACAGATAGTCCCACCCCTGAGGAACGCATAAATCTGCTTTTCAGATTTATACAATACATAGAAAGACAGGTGGTTCTGTTCGATGCGATTGAAGATGCGGCTTTTACAACCATCAATAATATGGATGGTAGGGGAACTCTAAGGAATAGCAAAGAAGAGGCGGAAGACAAGAACAAAAAAGAAGAACTGAAAGCGTATCTGCATCGTTTTAAAATACGCCCGGTACTTACGGCTCACCCTACCCAGTTTTATCCGGGGGCTGTGTTGGGCATCATAACAGATCTGGCTAAGGCCATTGAGGCCACCGACCTGGAACTTATAAAGAAATTACTGGCACAACTTGGTAAAACTCCTTTCTTTAAAAAACAAAAACCAACCCCTTATGACGAGGCGGTCCGGCTTATCTGGTATCTGGAAAACGTTTTCTATCATTCGGTAAGTGATATCTATTCCTATATTCGGAATAATATTTTTGAAGGCGATACGCCCGGCAACGAAGTGATCCAACTGGGATTCTGGCCGGGAGGTGATCGGGATGGAAATCCTTTTGTAACTACCGAAATAACGCTGCAGGTTGCCTATCGCTTGCGATCCACATTATTAAAAAGCTATTATCGCGACTTGCGTGCACTGCGTCGCCGGATCACTTTCGAGGGGGTTGACGTCTTAGTGGAACGCCTGGAGACGGAAGTCTATGCTAATATTTCCCTGCAGCATGGAAAAATAACCCTCAATGCCGAAACTATCCTGGAACAACTTATTGAGATTAAAGATATTCTCGTTCGAGAACACCAATCATTATTCGTGGACATGGTGGATGATATGATCAATAAGGTGAATCTCTTCGGAATGCATTTCGCAACGCTAGATATTAGGCAGGATTCGAGAAAACACACCCAGGTGATGCTGGCCATTGCCAAGGCTAAACCTGAATTATTTCCGAAGGATTATAATGAAATGTCATCGGCTGAAAAAATCGAATTTCTTGTTGGCCTAAAGGGTGATATAGATCCCCAAACTATAGACGACGAGCTCGCACAGAAAACCCTGGGCTCGATACGGGCCATGCAGATCATCCAGGAAAATAACGGAGAAACCGGATGCGATCGATATATTATCAGTAATAATCAAACAGCCGCTAACGTATTAGAGGTATTTGCCATGCTCCGACTATCTGGCTGGAACCAACCAACCGTGGACGTGGTACCCCTATTCGAAACTGTGGACGATCTTCGCGCCGCAAGCGATGTCATGGAAGCATTATATTCTAATCCCGAATATGCCGCCCACCTGAAGCGCAGAGGCAATCACCAGTCTATTATGCTTGGCTTTAGCGATGGAACCAAAGATGGTGGCTATCTGATGGCAAACTGGAGCATATTTACAGCTAAGGAGCATCTTACCAAGGTGTCCAGAAAATATGGGATATCCGTGATCTTCTTCGACGGACGTGGTGGCCCACCGGCAAGGGGAGGAGGAAAAACCCATCAGTTCTACGCATCCCTGGGACCTACCATAGAAAAAGAAGAAGTGCAGCTTACCATTCAGGGGCAAACCATTAGTTCTAATTTCGGGACACGGGAATCCTGTCAATATAACCTTGAACAATTACTTAGTTCCGGAATTTCAAACGCAGTATTCACAGACGATAGCGCCAGTCTGACCCAAGAGGAGCGGGAAACCATGACAAGACTGGCTAATTTGAGTTATGAGGCCTACTCCGATTTCAAACAGCATCCGAAATTTTTAGCATACCTCGAGCAAATGAGCACCTTAAAATATTACGCGATGACTAATATTGGGAGCCGGCCTTCTAAAAGAGGTAAGGGTAGTGAGCTTGTGTTCAGCGATCTTAGGGCGATTCCCTTTGTAGGTAGCTGGAGCCAGCTGAAACAGAATGTACCCGGATTTTACGGCGTGGGGTATGCATTACAAAAATATAAAGAGGAGGGAGCCTTCAGTAAAGTACGCTCTTTATATGCAAATTCTATGTTCTTCAGAACTTTATTAGAAAATAGTATGATGAGCCTTACCAAGTCGTTCTTCCCTTTAACGGCCTATATGAAGGACGATCCGGAATTTGGAGAATTCTGGTCCCTGGTTCACCAGGAGTACCTTCGATCTAAAGAACTGTTACTGGAATTAAGTGGCCAATCGCAATTAATGGAGGAAAGCAAGGCGATGAGAGCATCCATAGCAGTGCGGGAAGAGATCGTTTTACCACTGCTTACCATTCAACAATACGCGCTGCGTGAGATTCAGAAATTAAAAAAAGAAAAGGCCCCGGAAGCCAAGCTGGCCGTTTGGGAAAAGATGGTTACCCGAAGTTTATTTGGGAATATTAATGCCAGTAGGAATAGCGCGTAAAAAATAAGCCTTTGAATACGAGCCCCCATGGGTCTAATTGCATACCGCGATTTTAGATGAGTCCTTCGAGATCCTCAGGACTCTAGAACATTTAGCTTTTTTATAATACAGAGAAGGTGACTGAGGCACTCGAAGTCACCGAAAAGTAGTTTAAAACTCCAGCGACGCTGCGACTATAAAATTCGTCCCGGGAGCGGTGATCCCTGAAGAATAAGGTCTGTAACGTTGGTTTGTAATATTCTCCAACACAGCATTCAGGGTGATGGCATCGGTGATCTCGTATTGCCCGCCCAGGTTTAGCGTATACCATTTGGGAGAATAGGGATCTCCGTTCTCATCTTTTGCGTACAGATAGCTGTTGTTCTGTTGAGAGGGAGCCAGGTCTTCATAGTCAAACTGCCCGTTGTACTCTGCGAAGGCATCCAGTTTTAATTTTCCACGCTTCCATATTAGATGAGAATTACCAAACTGGGGAGCGGCGTGTCGTATTGGATTTATGGTCCCCGCATCGTCCTCTTCAAAGCCATCGGTGATATTGTATTGAGAGGTTAATTGAAGTTCTTCACAGAAATTAACTTCCAGCCCGGCCTCGAAACCATATACCTCAGCTTTGGCTGCATTTTGTATAGCCTGCACATTACTTAATTCCCCCTGGTAAATAATCTCGGTTTGTCCATCCAATTCGAAATCACGGCGAACAAGTGCATCCTTAAGTTGAGTAATATAACCGGCTAAATCCAGCTTTACAATATCGTCGAAATTAAGATTAGCCCCAAGTTCGTAGTTATAGGCATATTCTGCCTCCAGATCGGGATTGGGCACTACCACACTCCCGGGTTCACTATCGAAGATCTTTCCAACATCATCTACATTAGGAGCCCTGAAAGCTGTTCCAAAATTTAATTTCCACCCCAGGATCTCACTTGCCTGCCAGGCAAAGCCTGCACTACCGGTTAAGGCCCCGGTATTTATATTGGCCTCGGTAAAAGGAAAATCGTAAAAAGGCCCAACAAAAGAAGCATCAACAAGCACATGATTATAGCGCAGTCCTCCCTGAAAGGAGAGATCGTCACTTAATTTGTATTGCAAACTGCTGTACGCGGCTATGCTTTGCCAAGTCGCTCCATCGGGATATCGGGACAGATCTGCCTCCGAGTTTCCGGTATTAATATTGGTCTGTTTCCCTTCAGAATTTACTTTATTATAAACATACTCTAGCCCGTAAAATAAAGTAGCTTTTTTAAATTTTTTAGTAAAATCCCATCCCCCGGTATAGGCATCCACCTTTTCATCTGTTTCAAAAAGGATTTCCTCCCCAAAATCGCGGTCGTTTCTGCTCTCTTTAAATTGCTGATAACTTAGGGTGATTATGTTCTCATCGTAAAAGGAAGTATTGGCTTTGTTGGAGATCTGCAAATTCCCACTCAGCCATTTCTGGGGCCCATAGTACCATTCTGCCGAATCTAAATTTCCGTCATCATCTTTTCGGTACAGCCTGTCATAGCGTGAATAATCGCTGGTGGTAGTATAGAACAGTCCTAGTTCGAAATCCCAATTAGTGGCCGGCATAAACCTAATTTTCTGCATAGCGTTAATCTGGTCGTATCCGGTTGGTATCTGCACACGTGGATCGGGATTGCCCACTACTACATCCTCTCCGTTAATTCGATCGGCGTATTCGTATCTTAAATATTCGTCGGGCCCGTGTTTTCCCATCTTAAGATCATCAAAATCACTATAGGTAACGGAGGTTAGAAAAGCCCATTCTTTCAGGCCTATATTCAGGTCGATATGTCCTGTTTTTTCTGAATTCGCCGTAGCATACCTTCCCGTAACATTACCCGATATCGCCAATCCGTCCTCCAGGGAGAATTTGGGATTCTTCGTATAAAAGTTCATTACTCCTCCAACCGCATCACTACCGTAAACAACCGATCCTGGACCTAGAATTACTTCGGTACGTTCTACCGAAAACGGATCGATGGAAATAACGTTCTGTACATTACCGCTTCTGTAAATGGCGGTATTAAAACGTACTCCATCCACTGTGATGAGTAGCCTGTTTGTGCTAAAACCTCTAATTAAGGGGCTTCCTCCACCTAGCTGACTTTTCTGCACATACACTTGCCCACTGCTTTCCAACAGATCGGCAGCAGTTTGAGGATTACTAAAAAGGACATCGGCAGAGGTCACACTTACGATATGCTGAGGAATATCGCGTTTCTGTTGACCGAATTTTGAAACCGAAACTACCACTTCTTCCAACTGACTGGCATCAGTGTGCATTTCAACTATGTTTCCCTCAGCCATTATTTCAGCCTTGGTAAAAGACAGCTCCAGATGGGAGATATGTTTGAAGTTTATATTTTCTTCTTGTGAAAATTCAGAAATATCTACCAATCCATCGAAATCTGTAATCCCGTTCTTGGTGGTATCATCATTAAAAACAGCAACCCCTGAGATGGGTTGGCGGTTAGTAGCGTCGATGATCTGAATTTGTTGGGCTGAAAGAGTAAATGAGAGTAATACAATTACAATTAGTAAGTGGTTTCGCATCGTTAACTGAAAAGTTGATTTAGAACCAAAAGTGACTTCGGTTTTTTATAGGCCTGCAAATGTAATTGATAATAGGTCAATATCAAATTGAGTACCTCCGAACGCACTTTTTTGGTTAGTTTAATTCCGTCAAGTGCATCAAAATCTATGCCGAACAACCCTTTCAAAACTTCAATATTTTCACCTTCTTCACAGGCAATTCCACTGGGTGCATCCTCAAAAAATCCTTCCTCCAGATTAAAGTATTTTTTTTCAAGGGTAGATTCATCCGGATAGAAACCCAGGTAAGCAGTTAGTTTTAATAAGAATAGCAGGTGAAAATTGGCTACGGCTTTGTGCGTATCCAGCCAGAACAAGGATTGTTGCAGATAACGAAACAGGTCGGCATTGGCCTCCTCTTCCCTGATCGAGGTCCTTAGCATTTCGGCCAGGAACATAACGATCCCGCTTTTTACAACATCTGTATGTAAACTGCGATAAGGCTCTAGTATTTTGGCCTCCTGAATACGTTCTAAGGTTCCTTTATCCCGGTGGACGGCTGTAATCTCTAACTGAGTTAAAGGCTGAAAATAAGAGGCTCTCAGTTTTCCTTTACGGGACTTTAATACACCGCGGAGGAGATAACTTTTAAGTCCGGAAGTCTCGGTAAAACAGCTTACAATAAGGTCTGCCTCGGCATATTTAACAGATGAAAATACAATGGCTGGGGTCGTGATCACCATTAACGAATCACCATTATCTTATGAACTTTCGTTTCCAGTGCATCCTCGGTGGTGATAAGCACCAGATATACTCCGGAAGCTACTTTATATCGTCCAAAAGCCGTAGTATCCCATAAGACGCTCCCTCCCTGGCTGGTTTCCTCGAATACAAGATTACCTTCAATATCGGTAATCTTCACATTGGCCCTGGCGGTTAACCCATCTATGGTAACATTCCCATCGAATCCGGGCCGAACCGGATTGGGATAGGAATACACCTCTTCAAGGTTTTCCCTGGGTGCAGTTGAGGATCCATTGTAAGCAACCAGGCCATTGATAGTAGCAAAATACACCACTCCGGTAAAAGGATCGACAGCGATATCCTGAACATTATTGGAAGGTAAAGGCGAATTGTCCTTGGTAAATCGTAAGAGGGTTTCCTGGCCATTTGAAGACAGGTAGAAAACCCCGGAAGTAGCCGTTGATATCCATTTATTGTTGGAGCCGTCCACTTCTATATCGGTTACGGTTAGTTCGAAAAGTAATTCCTGAGCTACGCCATCTTCCAAAATAATAATAGGTGAGGTATCCACATCGGCCCCCTCTTCAAAAAATCCACCCACATTAAATAATACCCGTAAACCCATAAGACTCCCTATCCACAAGCGATTCTGATTGTCGAATTCTATGGCCCGTACGTTGTTGTCTGGAAGATTTCCGCTTCCTATTCCTTCTGAAATAAGATTGAATTGCCCGGTGGCAGGATTGTAACCCACCAGGCCATCCTGATCGTAAGTGAAGAAAACATAACCTTCCCTACTTACTCGCAACTCCCCCAAAGCTCCTGTTGTTCCTGCATTGGCGATAATTCCTGTTACATCTGTTTTCTGAAAGGATTGCGAGGGCGTAACCTTTATGAGCCCTTCATCTTCACGGCTTTGCGTGATCCAAAGATTGCCATCCCTGTCGAAATCGGCACCATAAATTCGCACATCAGTACCATTAGGATCTATAGAATTGAGGTTGGTATTGGTATTATCATAGCGGAATAATGGCTGTCCGTCCACAATGCGCAACAATCCTTTATTATAAGAAGCCATATACACCTCTTCGGTATTATTAGGATTGATAGCCACATTTACAATATCGTTGGTATTTAAGGCAGCCTCGAAATCGAAATTGATCCAGCTACCTTCCTTTAAATGGCTAATCCCTTTATTGGTAAGAGGGAAAGGGTTGAAATTAACATCCACATCACCAAAGGCTACCCATAATTCTCCGGGTGCTACATCGAGAGAGAACGGATGATTATCGATGGGTCCATCCGGAAGGATCTGTAATGCCTGGTTCGTACCAAAGGGGATGGCTAGCAGGCCATCTTCCTCTGTTCCGTAATAAAAAGTGCTGTTGAAATTATAGCCGGATTGCCCTACCACATCAAAACCCGGTATATTCTGTACCATTGCCTGCAAGACAAAGCCCTCGGAGTAGGCCTCGATTCCTGCCACCGTAGTTATTGTAAGCAGATCATCATGAACCCCGAAATCCACAACCTCATTTGTAAATGCAGTAACCGGCACAAAACCAACTCCCGGAATGAATTCTGAAAGTCGGCTGTCTGTACGCATGGCATATACTTCCTCTCCCAGGGCTTGAACTCCAATCCAATTCACACCGGCGTTGAAGGTAGTCCATTCCTGAAAGTTTATAAGATTAGGATTGTCTACCAGAGCTTGACGAATTCCACCATCTCTGGAAGATGCGAAGATAAACTCACCACTAACGGTTGTCTGTGTAATATTGATCTGAGCGCCCAGATCACCTATAAAATATGAGTCACCAAACTCCAGTCTGTCCAGGTCGTAGACCGAGATCCCGTATCCTGTGGAGATATACAGCCTGCCATTGTGTTCGGTGAAATGATTGATTCGTTTTCGGTCTGCCGGAATTGTTGGTTTTTCAAGGATATCGACCACTTTTAGTATGTCTTCATTTCCATCCATCACGATATCCATAAGCCCATTCTCATACCCTATTACGAGAAGGCTAAAATTAGAACTGTAATACAAGGAAGAGATTTGTTCGCCGGAGAGCCCATTTACAGAGGAAAGGGTATTGATCTCCAGGGTGGATAGATCATAGGAAAAAACGGCGTTTTCTGCTCCAACAAAAACCCGATCGTTACCCTGGGTAATATCCTTTACCGAAACATAGGAAAAATAACCCGTCCATTCATTCTCGAAATTCTGAGCTGTGACTGCAGCAGACAAGAATAAGAACAGAGCAGTAATAAGCAGTTTCATGCAGTTTTTGTTTGTGTATTATAACACGCTAAAATACTATTTATTGCTGGATACAAATGAAAAAAGGTTGCTTCTGCAAGCAACCTTTTTATATTTATTGGAAATAGTATTATACAACACCTTGCGCCAGCATTGCATCGGCAATTTTTACAAATCCGGCTATATTAGCTCCTCTCACATAATCCACATAACCATCCCCATTTTTACCGTATTTTACACAGGCAGCATGAATATTGTTCATTATTCCGTGAAGTTTCTCATCCACCTCTTCGGCTGTCCAACTAAGACGTAAAGAGTTTTGAGACATTTCAAGCCCGGAGGTAGCAACACCTCCTGCATTAGAAGCTTTCCCGGGCGAGAATAATATTTTCGCTTTGTGAAATACCTCGATCGCTTCAGGCGTAGATGGCATATTGGCTCCTTCCGCCACGCAGATAGTGCCATTGCCTACCAGGGTTTCGGCTTCTTCCTTGTTCAATTCGTTCTGAGTAGCACATGGAAGTGCCACATCGCATTGAATACTCCACGGACGTTCACTTTCTCTATAAGTAGCCGCTGGATATTTCTCCACATATTCCTTAATTCGTCCTCTTTTTACATTCTTTAGTTCCATGATGAAGGCAAGTTTCTCCTCGTTTATTCCTTCCTCATCGTATATAAATCCGCCGGAATCAGACATGGTAACTACTTTTCCCCCAAATTCCGTGGCTTTTTTAACAGCAAATTGGGCAACGTTACCCGAACCTGAAACTACAACGGTTTTACCTTTAAAGTTTTGGCCTTTTGTCTCCAGCATGTTCTGGGCAAAATATACGGTTCCAAAACCTGTAGCTTCCGGACGGATTAGTGATCCGCCGTATTCTAGACCTTTTCCGGTTAAAACTCCGGTGAATTCATTTCGCAAGCGCTTGTACTGGCCAAAAAGATAGCCTATTTCTCGTCCGCCTACCCCAATATCCCCAGCGGGAACGTCGGTATCGGGACCAATATGGCGTTGTAGTTCGGTCATAAAACTCTGACAAAAACGCATTACTTCAGAGTCACTCTTACCTTTTGGATTAAAATCACTTCCTCCTTTTCCACCACCCATGGGTAAGGTGGTAAGGCTATTCTTAAAAACCTGCTCAAATCCAAGAAATTTAAGGATACTAAGGTTTACACTCGGATGAAAACGAAGGCCTCCTTTATAAGGGCCAATAGCCGAATTAAACTCGACACGGTATCCGCGATTAACCTGTGTATTCCCGTTATCATCTTGCCAGGGAACTCTAAACATAATAGTACGCTCCGGCTCTGCCATACGCTCCAGCAACATCTTACCCTGATACTTTTCATTCTCTTCAATAAAAGGAATTACGGTTTCGGCAACTTCTGTTACCGCCTGAATGAACTCGGGTTCATTAGGATTTCTACTTTCAACATAGTCGATGAAATCTTTTATACTTTGCTTCACTGGTATAAAATTTTAGTTTAAATGATTGAGAAATTTATGGTTTCAGAAAAAAAAGTAAAAGGTGTAATTTTTGTTCTCTGAAAACGTTTTCGTAACAAGGAGCAAATATAAGTTATCTACCAAAAATGAAACGCATAAAATGCTGAAATAGCTAAAAATATCCTTTAAATTTCTCTGTTAGATATGTTTTTATATATTTGTTACGTCTCAATCTAAACCATTATATGATGAATGCCAGATCATTGCTATTGGTGTTTTTCCTCTTAGTTTTCGCTAAAGAGGACATTCACAGCCAATTTGGATTCTCCCATGAAGTAGGAGTGATTACCGGTCCAGTCGCGTTCTATTCAGACTTTGGAGTGCGTAATGACTTCGAAACCAATAAAGGAAATATTGGTATTGGAGTGGGACTGATACATTATATCAACTTCTCTTATCGGGCAGATTGTAATTGTTACACCCGGGATCTATACTTCAACGATCACTTCAAGATCAGGAACGAAATAGATTACCACGTTACCAATTTTGATCACTTCGGAAAATGGGTAGACCCCGACAGAACCAGTGAAACTGCAGATCAACTGCGTGCCATGAAAGGAAAAAGCCGCGTTTTCGATATTGGTACTCAATTAGAATATTTCCCATTGAGTATTCGGGATTTTGCCGCCGGAGGATATAAAATAGCCCCTTTTGGCGCTGTTGGAGTTCACTGGGTGAGTTTCGACCCTGAAGTATATTCAGAATTAGGTCCGCTAAACACTCCTATTTCTACACCTCTACCCAAATACAGAAATGCATTTCAACAAGAAGGAGATAGCACCTGGTCGATCGTGATGAGTGTAGGAATTAGATATAAACTATCCGAATTGAGCGATCTTATGCTCGACAGCCGCTGGCAGTACTATTTTAGTAACTGGGTGGATGGATTAAACCCTTCCGAAGAAAACAATAACGAATTACCTGTTCCCGAGAATAAGGCGAACGATTGGATCTACTGGCTGAATATCGGGTACATTTATTACCTCGACTAGAATTTATTCAAAATATATAAGAAAACCCCTGAATTCTTGAGACTTCAGGGGTTTTTTAAGATCGATTCTATGTTTTTATCCTATCGCCTGCTCGAGGTCAGCGATAAGATCATTAACATCTTCTATGCCCACACTTAGCCGAATAAGAGCATCTACAACCCCTGTTTTCTCCCGTTCTTCCTTTGGGATACTGGCATGGGTCATGCTAGCGGGATGCCCGGCAAGGCTCTCCACACCGCCCAGACTTTCAGCCAGGGTAAAGATCTTTAGATTTTCCACTATTCGTACAGCCTCATCGTAATTATTCCCTTTGGTTACAAAGGAGATCATTCCTCCATAATCACGCATCTGATCCCTGGCAATTGCATGATTGGGATGCGATTCGAAGCCCGGCCAATACACTTTTTCAATTTTAGGGTGGTTTAGCAAAAATTCCGCGATCGTCTTACCGTTTTCACAATGACGCTGCATACGTACATGTAAGGTCTTCAGCCCGCGCAGTACCAGAAAACTATCCTGCGGACCACAAACGGCTCCGCTCGCATTCTGGATGAAATACAGTTTTTCGGCCAGCTTGTCGTCATTAACCACCAGAGCTCCCATTACCACATCACTATGGCCTCCCAGATATTTGGTGGCACTGTGCATAACGATATCGGCACCTAGGTCCAGGGGTTGTTGCAGATAAGGTGTGGCAAAGGTATTATCTACCGCAAGCAGCAAACCGTGTTTCCTGGCAACAGCAGCACATGCCTTTATATCGATAATATTCATCATGGGGTTGGTAGGTGTTTCCACCCAGATAAGCCTGGTGTTATCGTTCACATAATTTTCTACTTGAGCAGCATTCTCCATGCCGATAAAATGGAACTTCACACCAAATTGCTCGAAAACTTTGGTAAAGAGCCTGTAGGTACCACCGTAAAGGTCGTTTGTGGAGATCACTTCGTCTCCCGGCTTAAGCAATTTGACCACAGCATCTATGGCCGCCAGTCCGCTGGCAAATGCCAATCCGTGTTTCCCGTTCTCAATGCTTGCAAATGCACGTTCCAGCGCAGCTCTGGTAGGATTTCCACTTCGTGAATACTCAAAGCCTTTATGTCCTCCGGGTGTAGATTGTGCATAGGTACTTGTTTGATATATGGGAGGCATGACCGATCCGTATGCCGGATCTACATCGTGCTGGCCTCCGTGTATTGTTTTAGTATTGAATTTCATGGATTTGTTTCTGAATTTTTTGAAAAACAAAAGTAATACATTACTTCGTGAAAGCGAATTCTGTTGTATTTTTAACGGATGATTAGAATTTGTGTATACACCTTCGTTCTGGCAAGTCTATTAGTGGCTTGTAAAAAGGATCAACCCTTGTCCATCACTGCCGAAAACTTCACCGAAAAAGAACTTTCTATATGTGATTCCAGCTGTCCCGAAATTACAGTGAATTATATACGAATTTCAGGGGAAGATGAACATGCGACCCGCATCAATACAGTGATAGAAGAATTTATCATAGATGCACTTTACCTGGGGGAAGAAACTTCGGCACCTTCGGCTACAACCATCGCTGAAGCAGGCACACAATTTGTTCAAACCTATAGAACCCACACCGCCGAATTTCCCGATATGGAACTCGAATATTTTGTTGAGATAAATATCCGGGAAACTTTTAGCAGCCCGCAATTGCTTTCCCTCGAAATGCATCAGTACCTGTTCACAGGTGGCGCACATGGTTATGGCGCTACCTTCTTTGAGAATTTCGACGCCCAGACTGGCGAACCCTTAACCCATGATGCGCTTTTCAACGATAAAAGTGCTTTTGTAAAATTTGCTGAAAAAGAATTCAGAAAAACTTTTGAGATCCCCGAGAATGAGTCTATCAATGCAACGGGATTCTGGTTTGAAGATGATCGCTTCTATTTACCCGAGTCTATTGGATTTAGTGGTTCTACTTTAGTGATGATCTATAATCAGTTCGATATTGCCAGTTATGCGGCAGGACCCATCGAACTGGAGATTCCTTTAAAAGATGTTGAATCTTACTTATCATTTTCTATACAATGAACACCTTCTATTATTTAAACAGCTGTGACACCTGCAAGCGCATCATGAAGTTTCTCGAACTTCCTGATTCGGTTAGCTTACGCGAGATTAAAAGCGATCCTATTTCAGAAAAAGAACTGGATAAGCTCAAAGCATTAGCCGGAAGTTACGAAGCCTTATTTAGCAAAAGGGCGCGAATGTATAAAGAACGAAATCTCAAAGATGCTAATTTACAGGAGGCCGATTTTAGGGATCTCCTTTTAGAGCACTATACCTTTTTAAAACGGCCTGTGCTGGTTTACAAGGATGAAATTTATATTGGGAACAGCAAGAAAACGACTGAGGCAGCTTCCCAGGCACTGAGAAACAGCTTATGAATAAAAGGGTTCTTGCACTAGCCGCGGCTACAGGAGCCAGCGCGATCTATGGCGTTAATCACACCATAGCAAAAGGTCTTATGCCGGATATTATCGGGCCTTTCGGATTTATTCTTCTTAGAGTGGGAGGGGCAGCCGTACTATTCTGGCTAATAAGCTTCTTCTATCGATCGGAAAAGATCGATAGAAAAGATTGGTTACGCATTATAGCTTGCGCCTTTTTCGGGATGGTGCTCAATATGAATATGTTCTTTAAAGGCCTCCAATTATCCACTCCCATAAACAGTTCGGTAGTGATCACCTTGTCTCCGGTATTGTTACTGGTACTTTCGGCATTTTTTCTGAAGGAACGGATCACATGGATGAAATCCCTGGGAATTGGAATTGGCTTAGCGGGAGCCTTGCTGCTTATACTATTTGGATTAAAATCTCAACCAAATGCACCTAACATTCCTCTGGGAAACATTCTTTTTATCGTGAATGCGGCCTCGTATTCCTTCTATCTGATCTTTGTAAAGCCCCTGGTATCAAAATACAGCTCTATTACCCTAATGAAACTTTTCTTCC
>QQUG01000079.1 GCA_008501705.1 Flavobacterium sp. | reverse complement strand
ACCAAGGTGTCTTTTTTAACATAGTCGCATCTTATTTTATTCAATCGCAGTAGCTCTACAACATTCCAATATCCACCGGAGATAATATATTGTTTCGGAATGCTAACTGATCTGGCAGGTTTAAAGGGGTTGTAGTAGGTTATTTCTCTTTCATATGGCCTGTTGCTGTCGTAATGTAAACGTTGGGCCCCTGTGACTTCACTTGGTATCATTTCGGCTTCATATCCCTTAAAATTCAGACTGGAGGTTTTGGTGCTATCTATAGTCCATTTAAGAGGATACGAATCGCCAACCTGATAGCTGCTGTTTGCTGCTTTCCTTAAATTTAGGATTACTTCCCAGTCTGAATCGGCAATGGAAATAAATTCGTTTAGCAGCGCATAGGTTCCTTCTACCCGATCCTTATAAGGTTTCAGCATATGGGTTTCGATCATCATCCCCAGGGTATTATAGAGGCTTGTATATCCTGTTGAATACCTAGCGCCATCCATGAATTGTGAAAAACCGGTTTCGGGTGTACGGTTAAAAACATTTACATAAGGGGTTATTTCCCAGTTGCGTTTCTGAAGTGAATCCTCCAACCTTGGACGGAAGGTATTCTCCAGATAGTCCCCCAGTACTCCACCTAACTTGTTGTGCTGGGTGAACAAATGAGTAAGCGTATATTGGTAGTCTGCACCATTACTTACATGTGTGTCGATAAACAGATCCGGCTTAACGGTGCGGAACAGATCTATGAAAGCCCTGGCGTTGCGTGTATCTGCCTTGATGAAGTCCCGATTCAGGTCGTAATTTCTGGCATTACCCCTGAACCCGTAATCTTCAGGCCCGTTTTGATTGGTCCTTGTTGTGCTGTTTCGGTTTAATGCACCGCCAATATTATATACCGGTATTACTGCCACAATAACGTTAGCGGGAGCAGGGACCTTTCCTTCCGCCAGGTCTCTCATAAGCATCATCGAAGCATCGATTCCGTCACTTTCACCTGGGTGGATACCGTTGTTTACGAGAATGATAATTTTTTCATCATCTCCAGAGAATTCCGATTCGAAACTTCGGTCGGGATTAAAGGTAACAAGGTGAAGGGGTTTACCGCTATCGGTTTTGTCCATTTCATACATGGCGATAGAAGTATAAATTTCGGAGAGGTTGGTGTAAAACTCAATCACTTCATCATAAGTAGCAGTTTCTTTTCCTTCAGACCGTTCAAATGTCAAGGTGAGATCTAAGTCCTTTTTTTCAGAATTATTCCCACAGGAAAACAAAATGAAAAGTAGAAAAATGATGATTGGTTTTTTCATAATGAAAATGCTTAAAATTGAGAAGATTGTAACAATATCGCTATATAAGGATAAAATTTGGCAAAAAAAAGTAGGAAAAGGCTACTTTTTATTAGCACGCTTTTATATATTTGTGGGACAATATTAAACTTTAAACTGTTAATTATGAAAAAAATTACTTTATTACTTTGTGCGATCGCATTTAGTGCTGTGGGAGTGAATGCCCAGTCTAACATTGGTCCATCACCTTATGAGTCGAATCCGGTTCCTAGTAGCGTACGTATGGATATTCTATCACACACTCCTGGTGCTACACTTAATGGTGGTGCTGTAGCTTGTGCTGATACAGGTGGTGGTGGAACCACTACTAACTCATGGTGGAGATCTTATACTCCTGCAAACTTCGGTTACACTGGAAATTTTGAGGTTCAGGGATTACAAACTGCACACACATATGATGATATCTCTGGTTTAGGAGAGCCTATCAATGTTAATATCAATGCCTGGACTAGTGATGATGTGTTCCCGGCTGGTAACTTTACTTTATTAACTTCTGCTGCACTTCAGGGAGATGCTTCTTCAGCAGATCAATTACTTGACCTTAGCTTCGATACTGCCGAGGTGGTAGATGCAAGTACTGAGATCATTCTTGAATTCTTTGTAGCAGATGGTGTTTCTATTTCTAAAGACGTTCGTATTTACAATACTACAGATCCTGAAAATGCACCTAGCTACCTTTCTTCTGTAGATTGCTCGATCCCAGATCCTGTAACTACAGCTAGTATTGGATTCCCAGATGAAAGAGTTGTACTAAACCTTATTGGTGAAGAAGCTACTCTAGCTGTTGGTGATAACACATTATCTGAACTAGTATCTGTGTATCCAAACCCTATGAGCAATGTTGTAAACATTAGCGTTCCTGCTAGCATCGAAATTAGCAACGCTAGCATGTTCGACCTTCTAGGGAAGAATACTGGTGTTCAGTTGGTAAACGGACAAATGGATACTTCTAGCCTTGCAAGAGGTGTTTATATCCTTAATGTTGAAACATCTGCAGGTACTCTAACTCAGAAAGTAGTAAAGAGATAATTTTATTTCTTCCTAAATAAATTAAAGCCCCGCACGCGGGGCTTTTTTTATATCCAATTTGGAAATAACTCATAATGAATATCGAAATAATTCTGGGAGACATCACCCAAATCGAAGCCGACGTAATTGTTAATGCGGCTAACACCTCACTTTTGGGTGGTGGTGGAGTTGACGGTGCGATCCACAAAGCAGGTGGGCCTGAAATCCTGGCCGAATGTAAGGCTATTCGAAACAGACAAGGAGGATGTAAGGTAGGAGAAGCGGTGATCACCACCGCAGGTAATTTGAATGCCAGAAAAGTGATCCATACTGTGGGTCCCAAATGGAATAATGGGAATTCGAACGAAGCAGAATTACTTCGGAAATGTTACCTCAACTGCCTTAAACTTGCGGAGTCGGGTAATTATACCTCCATAGCTTTTCCCAATATCAGCACCGGTATATATGGCTATCCGAAAGAACCTGCTGCCCAAATCACTTTCGAAACAATCACAGGATTTAAAGCAAATGGATTGGAAACTATTTTTTTGGTTTGCTTCGATGAAGAGAACTATCGGCTCTGTAAAAACTACTTCAGCCTCCAATAAAAAAAAGCCCCAAGTCGGGGCTTTTTTTATTTATTATCTATAGGATAATTATCCATTCATGGAGATGAGGAACTCCTCATTATTCCGGGTGGATTTTATTCGCTCGTTGATAAATTCCATAGCTTCAACAGGATTCATGTCGGCCAGATACTTGCGCATCACCCACATTCGCTGAATAGTATTTTCATCAAGCAGCAGATCGTCCCTTCTCGTACTGGACGAGGTAAGATCGATAGCCGGGAATATTCGGCGATTCGAGATCTTTCTATCCAATTGAAGTTCCATATTACCTGTACCTTTAAATTCTTCAAAGATCACTTCATCCATCTTCGATCCGGTTTCAGTTAGTGCTGTTGCAATGATGCTTAAAGAACCTCCGTTCTCAATATTTCTGGCCGCTCCAAAGAAGCGTTTTGGTTTATGCAATGCGTTTGCGTCCACACCACCACTTAATATTTTACCACTGGCAGGCTGTACGGTATTATATGCCCTGGCCAGACGCGTAATAGAATCCAGTAGGATCACCACGTCGTGTCCGCATTCTACAAGTCGTTTGGCTTTTTCAATAACAAGATTAGCGATGCGTACATGTTCGCTGGCTTCTTTATCGAAGGTGGATGCTACCACTTCACCATTTACATTTCGCTGCATATCGGTAACTTCCTCCGGACGTTCATCTATTAGCAAAATGATCTGATATACCTCCGGATGATTGGCGGCTATACCATTGGCGATGTCTTTTAATAACATCGTTTTACCTGTTTTTGGCTGGGCTACTATCATACCTCTTTGTCCTTTTCCTAAAGGAGTAAAAAGATCTATAATTCGTGTAGATACGTTACTCTGGCGTTCGGCTATATTGAATTTTTCCTGTGGAAATAAAGGCGTAAGGTGTTCAAAAGAAACACGGTCTCTAACCACATTCGGACTAAGTCCGTTGATCTTGTTCACCTTAATGAGAGGGAAATACTTTTCACCTTCTTTGGGCGGACGAACTTCTCCAAGTACGGTATCTCCGGTCTTCAGGCCAAATAAACGGATCTGCGATTGAGAAACATAGATATCATCAGGCGAAGAAAGGTAATTATAATCGCTGGACCGCAGAAACCCATAACCATCCTGCATAATATCAAGCACACCTTCACTCTCAATGATGCTATCAAATTCGAAATCCGGCTCTTTATACCTGTTACGATTGTCCTTATTTCCGTTTTTACCGGAGGACTTGTCTTTGTTGTCGCGTTTATTGTGGTCTCTTTTCTGATGATCACTCTTTGTGTCCGACCCCTGTTTATTATCTCCAGATGGACTATTATCGGCCTTCTGGTTTTGAGATTGTTTTTGCGATTTGTTGGGCTGATTGCGCTGTCCGCGATTATCAGGACGCTTATTATCGCTTCGCTGATTCTCATTTCTTGGGTTGCGCTGTCGTTGGTTTCGGTTGTCCCTGTTCTGTGCCTTTTGAGGCGTTTCTTCTTCTTTTTTTTCTGAAGGGGCTTCTGCTGTAACAGCTTTCACAGCAGTAGGATTGGCTGCCTGGTAATCAAGGATTTGATACACCAGATCCAATTTTTTCAAACTTCGGTATTTAGGTACACCTAAAGTTTTAGCTAGTTCCTGAAGTTCAGGTAACTTCTTTGCTTTTAATTCTGAAATTTCAAACATTTAAAATTCTATAAGTTTTATTGATAAATTGTGTCTATAAGAGACGAGGATAGTAAGTTGAAAAATAATTGAAGACTAAGTAACCGAAATCGAGATGGTTACCGATTGATACTGCAAGTATACAACAATAAATTATATTTTGCATTTAATTCTTTTAAAAAGAAACCTTATTTTTGCGTTCAATTAGATAGGCTGCTATGCTACAACGTATACAAACGGTATATCTTATTATTTCTGCTCTCTTTATGGGAGCTTTGTATTATTGGTTTCCAACCGTGAGTGATGAAGCGGGAAATGCAATAATCAGTAGGGATGAACCGTTAGTTTTAGGCTTAATAGGCATTTCAGTCATTTTAACTGTTATATCGATCTTTAATTTTAAAAGGCGTAAAGGACAATTTGTTCTGAATCGTCTAAACATAATATCAAACTTTGTATTACTGGGAGTTTTCGTATACAGGTCGCTAACTTTATCCGGAGAGACATTAGTCTCGGAGAAGGGTATTGGGGTGCTTTTTCCCATCATTTCTATCGTTTTTTTAGTGTTAGCCAATAAGGCTATCAAAAGGGACGAGGATCTCGTAAAATCTGTAGACCGTTTACGCTAAACCTTACATCTTAGTATATTAGTGCAAAACCCCTGAAGTATGCCAACTTCAGGGGTTTTTATATTTTATTTGGTCTATTGGCTCCTCAGCGTTTGTACTCGATCACCTCAAGATTCCCAATCTCAGGCCCACTAATGGTAAACCGTAGCATAGTTCTCACCTTATGAAACCCATGCTTGCCTATGGCTCCGGGGTTCATATGTAGCAGCCCAAGTTTCTTATCATTCATCACCTTTAGAATGTGAGAATGCCCGCAAATGAAGAGGCGGGGAGGATTTATTCGGATGGCTTCGCGAACAGACGGACTGTATCGGCCGGGATAGCCTCCAATATGTGTTATCCATACATCTACTTTCTCACACATAAATCTGTTATGAAGGGGAAACTCCGCGCGGATAGCCGCATTATCAATATTGCCATGTACAGCCCTTATCGGCTTTAATTTAGCTATTGCATCGGTAACAGAGGTGTCACCAATGTCTCCGGCATGCCAGACCTCATCTGCCTGTTTTACATGTTTCAATATAGTATCATCTATATATCCATGTGTATCACTAAGCAAGAGTATTTTTTTCATTGGTTTCTATATGAGGCTATAAAATCACAGGTAGGTTTGCCTATCTTTGCTTATTCAAAAGTAAATGAATTCTTGCGATATTTTATCGACTTATCATTCAATGGAAAAAACTATCACGGATGGCAGATCCAACCCGACGCCATTAGCGTGCAGGAAGTGGTAGAACGTACTTTCTCCACTTATTTTCGCACGGATGTTAAAGTTACAGCTGCAGGTAGAACCGATACCGGAGTACATGCCTCACAGATGATAGCTCACTTCGATCTGGAAACCGGGATCGATGCTGTTGAGGAAACCATATTTCGGCTCAATTCTTTCCTGCCGAAGGATATAGCGATAGAAGATATATACGAAGTAAGAGATGAGGCCCATGCTCGCTTCGATGCCACCGAAAGGGAATATCAATACGGGATCGTACTAAATAAGGATCCGTTTCGTATCGATGTGGCGCACCAGATCTTCCATGTGCCGGATGTAGGAAAGATGAATAAAGCTGCAGAATTATTATTGGGATATAAGGATTTCCAATGTTTCTCACGTTCCAATACCGATGTAAAAACGTATTATTGTGATATCAAACTGGCCAGCTGGGAATTTGAAGATAATTTTCTCACTTTTACGATCCGAGCCGATCGTTTTTTGCGGAATATGGTAAGGGCGATCGTAGGGACCCTCCTGGATGTAGGAAATGATAAAATTTCGATCTCTCAATTCGAAGAGATCATACAAAGTAAAGACAGAACCAGGGCAGGGGCATCAGCGCCAGCCCAGGGGTTATTCCTAACAAGGGTAACCTACCCGGAAACTATTTATAAATAAATGGCAGCCTCAGGCAAAGCATTCGATTTTAAACTTTTCAGACGCTTATTGGCATACACCAAGCCGTATCGCCTTACCTTCTATTTTGTAGGCTTCGCCGCCATTGTAATGTCCGGCCTTTCTATACTGCAACCTGCGCTTTTACGCCAGGCCATAGACAACTCCATTATTCCTCAGGACGGCCAGGGACTTATGTTCTACATCATCCTCATGATAGCAGTACTCATCCTGGATGTACTTTTTCAGTTTGCTTTTATCTTTTATGCCAACTGGCTTGGACAAAGTGTGATCAAAGATATCAGGGTGAAA
>QQUG01000138.1 GCA_008501705.1 Flavobacterium sp. | reverse complement strand
CATCGTAGCTTTTGGTCCCAACCAGATCTACAGTTTGCATAGACCCTCCTAATCCGTAGAGATGGGCATGGGCATCTATAAGTCCGGGAACGATCACCTTGCCTCCTGCGTCATATATTTCGGCAGGGCTGTATTTTGAGCTTAGCTCTTCCATGGTACCGGTCTCGAGGATCTTGCCATCTTTGACAACAAAGGCATCCACCTTCGTGAAGAACTCGTCCACGGTATACACAGTAGCGTTTTGCACAAGAAGATCGGCAGGTATCCATTCCGAAGAACAAGAAAAAGAAATTAAAAATAATGGTAGAAGTGTGAAGTGTAGTAGTCTTTTCATACCCACAAGATAAAAAATTCGTTACCAATCGAACTTATAAGTCGCACCCAAAAGGCCCTGAATCCCCTGAACCGGGTAATTCTGCCATTTTTCGTAATTCTCGCCCAGAAGATTGCTACCCTTGGCGAAAATAGACAACCTGTCGTTCACCTTGTAACCAACATGGACATTGGCATCGATGTAGCTATCCAGGGTCCCGAAAACCACCATCCCATCACCAAAGATTCCAACATCACCTGTAAATAATGAGTTTCTCTCACCCACATAAAATACCGAAACTCCGGCATAGATCTGTTCGGTAATATCAAAATTTGAGAAGATGGTCGCTTTAAAATCGGGTAAATTCCAGGCTTCAGGTTCGTTGGTCATTGTATAACTGAAATACTCAGCGCTGGCTCCCAGTGAAAAGGCATCGGAAACCTCAACTTTCAATTCCCCGAATATGGAAAGTGTATTCACATCGTCGTAAACTACGCTAAAAGAGTTGCCGTATTCGTAGGCTTCGGTGGGGGTTACATCGATCACCGGATCCGCCTGAAACAAGGCCTTATTCTCTTCCTTCCCATAGGACGCCCTGATGTTATACCCAACCGAGTTGGATAACTTCCCTTTCAGACCTCCAAAGGCATTATATAATTCACTGGTGGGCATCACCCACAAGGTTGGAGACACAAAAGGATTCTCTTCCTTGAAATTATAATAGGTATTTTGATGTAAGCCGCCATCTGCCCCGCCATAAACAATAAGTAGCTCGTCCACTAGTCTATAGGATACGTTGATCCTTGGATACACATAGAAATTCGAGTCGCTGTTCTCATTGTCCAGTCCTGCATAACCTGCTACACCTAACGATAGGCTAAGATCCTCATCTACATATACCAGTGACGGGCTAACACCTATATTCAGGAAGCTGTAATTCATTCCGTTAAGCCCAAACAATCCCTTGTCGAAACTTCCACTGAGGTAATTCACATCGCCATCGATCTTTAAGGTAAAGGTGGTTAAAGGAAAGGCGAACTCGGGCTTGGCCACCATGTTAAACTCGGATGAGGAATACGAATCGGACAAAAATCGGAGGTTCGCGCTTATTTTCTCGAAAAAAGAATCTTCTACAGCAATACTTCCTCCCGCATAACCGCTAAAATACGTTTGTTGAGCATCTATAGCATCTACGGTTTCATCGGTCAAGCCATCATAAAACGACGGCAAACCATACCAATTGAAAAGCTGGTGTTCAATTCCAGCGTCAACCGCGTAGGTTATATCCTTTTGCCTGCTGCTGTAATTCCCGTCCAACCGGGTATCGTAATATTTGTTTTCAATCCGGACATCATCAATGCCACCCTGGGAAGAGTTATGTCTCAGGAAAAAACCGGCATTGTCTGTACGGCTTATTTGAAAATTGCTGTATAGTTCAGCCAGGATCGAGGTATAATTCCCGAAGCCCAGCGTAGCGTAATTATCGTACAATTTTAGTGGTTTGGGTTTTTCAACGGTGGCAGCACGACCCTTAGCTGGTGTAAAAGTTGAGGCCACAGGTACAGAGAAGATCTCGTATGTAACCTCCTTTTTCTGAGTAGTGACCGAATCGTTGAGAACGGGTGTCTCTTTAACTTTGAAGGCATCGGAGATGGTGGGGGTGTACGGCTTAACGATATTCACCACTTCGGTTCCAATATTATCGTCCTGTGCCGAAGCCAGGGTAATACAAAGCAGCGACAGGGTAATAATAAGTACGATCCTTATTAGTCGTTCGCTATACGATTTATCCCCTGTTATCATAGTAAATAAACGAGAGAAAATGTCTTTTAACATTGTCATAGTCTGATTGCAATTATGATTGATGAAACTTAATTTTCGCCGGTTTCCACCGATGAATTTGTCTTGGATTGCGCAGCTTTTATCACTGCTAATTCGGCTTTGGCCTCTTCTACCACATCGGGAAAATCGGTAAAGTTGGTGATCACGCTTTCCAGGATATAACTGGCCTGATACGCATCGTCCAGGGCATAAAAATTCTTAGCCATAAGCACCAGTCCTTTTGCGCCAAACTCTTTATAACCGGAGTAATCCTTCGCCAGTTTTTGTACCGAAGCGTTAGAGCCTTCGTAATTGCCGCTTTTATTCTTGAAATAAGCATCGTAATAAAGCGCTTCAGCGGCCAGCTTTCCTGTGGCAATCGTGGCAACTTTTGCGTAGGCGTTCTTTGCTTTGTCCTCATCCCCTGTTTTCATAGCAGAACGGGCGATCACCACCTGGGCATCACTTTTTATGGAATTATCGATCTTTTCGTTCAGTAGCACTTTTTCGGCGTAAGCCACTGCGTCTGCATAGCGCTTTAGTTCGTAACTCGCCTTCATGCTATTGGTCTGGGCAAAGACAATATTCTGTGGAAAATCGGCTTCAACTTCCAATCGTTTCAGGTAGCGGATCGCGTTCTCATAATCCTTTTTGGTGAGGTATAGTTCCGACACGCGCGCCAGTGCCTGCTCAGTAAATTCGCTGCGTTCTTTCGAAGCTACAAATTCGTAGTGCGGAATTGCATTACTGCCGTCATTCTCCCCAAAATAGATCTGGCCCAGGTAGAAATGTGCTTTCAAAGCATGGCGTCCGTTAGGAAATTCGAAAAGATACTCTTCAAATCTGCCCTTAGCCTGGTTCAACTTATTTTCCAGGTAAGGTTGTTCGGCGGCAGTATAGGTGGCATCGTCCAACTCGGCATCTTCCACTTCAACATAATCCAGGGTACGAACCCAATCGGCATATTCGCTCACACGACCCAGATCGATATATATAAGTTTAGCCGAAGAAACAGCCTGTAAGGATTCGGCGGTACCGGGATAATCCTTGGCAACCCTTCTAAATATGGCAAGGGCGTCTTCACTTCTTCCAGAATTATCATAGATGAGTGCTTTTTTAAGCAAGGCCCTTGAAGTATAACTACTACCGGGTAATTCCCTAACCAATATATCGTAAGCCTTTATGGCCTCATCGTTTCGCTCAAGTGATGCGTAAGTATTTCCCAGTTCGTATAAGGCATCATCCCTGTAAATAGATTTTGGGTAGGCTGCATTGAATTGTTCCAGTTCTTCTAATTTTTTACTGTCCCTGTCTACAAACCCATAACTTATTGCTTTCTGAAATGCTGCATAATCTTTATCGGGACTTCCCAGGCTTATCGCCTGGTTGTAATTTTCCATGGCAGGCCAGTACTGACTCGTTACAAAATAACTATCTCCTAACCGTAGAAAAGCATCTTGCCTTCTCGCAGCGTTGGAAGAAGACGATTCCACATAGCCCTTAAAATTATTTATGGCTTCCTGATAGCTTTTAAGTTTGAAGTAATTGTACGCAAGGTTGTATTGGCTATTCTCAAATTCGGGAGTTTGCGAGGCCTGTGGCAACTGCAAAAATTGCTTGTATCCCACCAGGGCCTTGTCGAAATAAGACCGATGGTAATCGCTTTCGGCCTTCCAGTAGGTTGCCCGGGCTGTATACACGGGATCTCTGGGTTCTTTCAGTGATTTATCGAAGTAATTCACAGCCTCATCGTAATTACCTTCGTTACATAGTTCGAGACCCCGGAAAAAGGCTACTTTCTGGTAAGCAAGCTTATTCTCAAAGGATTTATTGTTTTCCAATAATGCGATGGCCTCTTTGTAGTTCTTCGAACTGAGGTAAGAATCGATAAGCAGATCCTTCAATGCCTCATTATTTCTATTTTTTGGATATGCCTCAATAAACGAGAGTAAAACCTGCGGAACGGGTTGATAGCTGTTCCCTATTTCGTAGCTGAGCTTTGCATAATTAAGCCAGGCATCTTCACGAATTTCTTCACTGAAATCCATTTCCGAAGCATTTTTAAATGCATTTAGAGCCTGTTGCTTCTTATCCAGTTTTAGATAACTTTCGGCCAGGTGATAATAGGCATTTTGAGCTACTGCATTTCTTCCATCTACGATCTTATTGAATTCTCCAATGGCGCTTTCATAGTCCTTCTGCTTATAATAGGCGTAACCCAACAGATAATAATCGGTGTTATTCCATTTACCCCGCTTCCCTTTGTATTCGGTTAGATACGGTATAGCTTCTTTATACTTGCCCAGGTTAAAATAACTTTCTCCGATGATCTTGGAGAGTTCGCTGCGTTCCATCGGACTTGATGTCTCATACTGTTCCAGTCCCATATCGATGGCTTCCTGGAATTTACCCAGTTTAAAGTTCATATCGGCCTGGTAGTAGGAGAGTCCTTCGGCGTAGCGTTCTTCGTCTTTCACCGACTCAAACAGCTCGTTGGCCTCTTCGTATTCATCACCTTCATAGGCAATAAAGCCAAGGTAATATTTAGCCTGAGCTCCGTATTTCTGCGAATCACTTACCCTATTAAAGTACTTTTTGGCCTCATTGTATCTTTTGTTTCTGAAGTAAGCATAGCCGTTGTTAAAATTAAATTTTTCCCGCTCACCACGGCTTAAGCTGGATTCATCAACTTTATCGTACCATTTTCTCGCATAAGAATATCTTCCATTCTCAAAATAGAAATTAGCAACGTTGATATAGGCGTCATTGCGTTTAATACTGGTGGGATAATCTGCAACGAATGTCTCCATCAACTCATCGGCATTCTGCTGATTTAGCCTAACAGCACAATTGGCAATATAATAGGCACAGTCTCCTTTTATGGTTTCGTCCTGTACTTGTCGCTGCACCCTATCGAACAAAGTTTGGGCGGCGAGAAACTGCTCGTTATCATACAGTTCGATCGCTTTATTAAAAGCTTCCAGGTCGTTGGTGAAAATTGCTGTTTGCTGAGAATGAATTGAGTATGAATAACATACGCAAAACGCAACAATAATGAGGTTTCTGAACATTCGAATGGGGTTTTTAACGCATATAAAGATACAGGTTACTAAATGAACCAAAAGCCCGAAAGCAAAAGGTTTTTAACAGATAAATCAACAGATTTATAGTACTTTTTTTACATACGTTAGCCGTTCAGAAATTAGAGTTCAGCTTTACTAAGTAACGCTACATTTGTGATATAAGTATGTTGATAAAAAGAAGCCTTTTCAGTATCATTAAAATTTACAGTACATTTAGTGATCTTGAAATTAATCCTCATCCTATGAAAAATATTCTTCTAATATGTGTGTTGTTAATAAGCTGTTCCTCTTTCGCCCAAAGAAATACTTTTAAAGTAATTACCGAGCGAAAGGGCATGATAGGAATTGGCACTAAAACGCCTGACGAAATGCTTACAGTTAAAGGCAAAATTCACACCCAGGAGGTCCTGGTAGACCTCAACGGAGCCGTGGCTCCCGATTATGTTTTCGAACAGTATTTCGAGGGCAAATCAGATCGAAATCCGGGTTATAAAATGCCATCGCTCGAAGAAGTGGGCGAATATGTGGCTAAAAACCACCATCTGCCAGGGGTTCCTTCTGCCGATAGGATGGAGGCCGACGGACTCTCGCTTAAGGAAATGAACCTGCTGTTGTTAGAGAAAATTGAGGAACTCACCTTGTATACCCTGGAACAGCAAAAAGAGATTGAGACCTTGAAGGAAGCTGTAGGGCAATTACAGGATTAGGTATGACCAGGGTATTATTTATATTTTTTTTATTTCTGAATTTCTTCGCCAGAGCGCAAACAGCCACCGATGAAGACCGTTATTACTTTTATGTGACCATCAACGATTTGGGGAACCTTTCTTTCTCTGAAAACGGGGATGGTACCCTCCGCCTGGTTACACAAAACGAATCCCAGGAAGCTAATATCTACAATGCATTTAAGGTTTACGAATTTGAACCTGCCTTTCCCGGATCCCGCCTGGATCACCTTAAAAAGGTATACCGAATAGTCACCAACAGGGTTGAACTGCTGGGCCGTTTATGGCATAACTTCCCCGAAAAATACACCAAGATCGATCAATTCTACCCTAATGAAACCAGTTTTTACCCTAATGATTACGGCTCTACAAGTCCGGTAACCAATCGGGGAGTGGATCAACCGCTGTACGATCTAGACCTTATTAATGCGGCCAGTGCCTGGGGTATTACCCACGGATCAAGTAAGGTGGTGATCGGTATCTCAGACGCCAAGATCGATTCTACCAATACCGAATTTCTAAACCGCGTTCAATATCTAAGTTATAAGGATATAAAAAGCGGACTTCAATGTGCTCATGGTACAAATGTAGCGGCCATCGCTGCTGCTTCAGCAAATAATGCCTACGGAAGGCCGGGTATTTGCTCCAACTGTAGTGTTGTTTCCCATGGTTATGGAAACTTCAAATATGTGGAAGAACTGGTGGCGGCAGGAGCACGGGTTATCAATACCAGTTGGGCTGTATGCAGTATGGGTAAATATCACAAAGAGATCGAAGACCGGATCAACGCAATGTACGAGGATGGTATTCTTATTGTTGCCGGGGCCGGTAATGCCAAGGACTGTAACCGGGAAGATGATTACGCTCCGGACGTTTATGCTTATCCCGCTCACTACGAGAAGGTAATCTCGGTTACGCGGGTATATTCCACATTCGCCACTCACCTGGACAGCAACTATATCGACACCGACGGATATACTGGCGCAAGGTATCCTAAGGACACGCATGCC
>QQUG01000107.1 GCA_008501705.1 Flavobacterium sp. | reverse complement strand
AACCCTCGTCCAAACGCGCAACCATACTGCTTTCTACATGTTTAGTTTTCGTTAGGATTGTCGTTTGATTGCCGGTCGAAAACAACCAACGCACAACTTAGCATCAATTAGTTTTCGAGATCGCATCGAAGCCCTGCTATCTCTAGGTTTACTTTTACGAAGCCACTATATCGAACGCCGTAAACCAAGGCCTTCGAGTGACTTCCTGCTTGCCCGCCTTGCGGGCCGAGGCATTATCCTACTATAATTCAGATTATGCAGCTAGGGCGTAGTTATTCTCGCCGTTTAAAAAGTGTGAAATATGAGATTAACGAGCTGTATTCCAGCGCTCGACATGCTTACAGTACAATTAGACCCGCTGTCAAAACCAGTCGGCCCCTGTATTTTCAAAGATCGGTCACTTCAGTATAAATGCCTTTGGCAAATCGCTTCAGTATGTGGGATTTCCACTGCTATGCCTAACGCTTCGAAGAACTAAACCATTTTGTGTAGTTGCTTCAGAAGGCGAGCGCAAAGATACGAGAAAAACCATATCTTTGCAGCCTTCATAATAAAGCAAAAACTATACCTAAATGTCTGTAACCTTTGCCATTCTAAAGGAAACAAAATCACCGCCGGACAGGCGTGTTGTCTTCTCCCCGGAAAAGTGCGCCGAACTCATGGATCGTTATCGCGAGGCGAGGATCATCGTTCAATCTTCCCCATTACGAATTTTTCCTGATGAAGATTATAAGAAATGGGGCTTTCCCGTGCAGGGTGATATTAGTGAAGCAGACGTGATGCTGGGGGTAAAAGAAGTGGAGATCGATACACTCATTCCAAACAAAAAATACTTCTTTTTCAGTCATACCATAAAAAAGCAACCCTACAACCGGGAGTTGCTAAAAGCCATTTTGGCTAAGAAGATCGAGTTGTACGACCACGAGACCATCATCGATGAAAATGGCGGACGCCTCATAGGTTTTGGGTATTATGCCGGGCTGGTTGGTGCCTATAATGGTTTTAGGGCGCTCGGACTCCGGGACAACCTTTTTCAATTACCCAAGGTGGAGACCCTGGCCGATCTTGATGCAGTAAAACGTGAACTGGATAAGATTACACTGCCTACCGAACTTCGTATCATCCTTTCAGGAACCGGGAAAGTGTCCCGTGGGGCTAAAGAGATCCTGGATCATCTCAGCATCCGGGAAGTAAGTGATACGGTGTATCTCACTTCCAATTTTTCCGAACCTGTTTATTGTATGATCGATGTTATGGAATACAATCGCAGAATCGATGGAAAAGCAGGCGATAAGTACGAATTTTATAACGACCCTTCGGGTTATGAAAGTAATTTCATGCCGTATGCCAGAGTAAGCGATATGTTCATTGCCGGTCACTTTTACGGAAATGGCGCGCCCTACTTGTTCACCAGGGAGGATGCCAGGCAACCGGATTTCAGAATAAACCTGGTAGCAGACATCTCTTGTGATGTAGATGGCCCCGTTGCCTCCACGCTCCGGGCCTCGACCATAGAACAACCCTTCTATGGCTACGATCCGCTAACCGAACAGGAAACAACATTCGATGCTAAAGGTGCGATAACCGTAATGGCGGTTGATAATTTACCCTGCGAATTGCCTAAGGATGCCAGTGAAGGATTTGGAAACATGTTCCTGGAAGCAGTAATCCCGGCCTTTTTTAATGGTGATAAGGACGGTATCCTGGAGCGCGCGAAAATAACCACCAGCGAAGGAAAACTTACCAAACGCTTTTCTTATTTACAGGATTATGTGGATGAGAAAATTCATAGTTAATTAGAGAGAATCTTACTTTAGATTATTTTTTGTAGGAAATATTTTGTGCTACAAAAAAACAATGCATTTTATCGATAAAAATTACTTATTATCCAAGTAATTTACATTTTATCGAAAAGTCGTAAGAATCAGTACTATATGTCTTTATTGTATGAAGTATTTTCTTACATTTAGTTGTTATTTTAAATCCAAAACCTAGGTTTTTGGCTATAAAAGCAACCTTATGAAAAATCTCGCCCCCATTTTGATAGTCCTGCTTTTGGGCTTCAATAGTTACGCACAAGTTGGTATTAATACTACCGAACCAACAAGCACCCTGGATGTTAATGGAAACTTGAGAATTCGCAAAGCGGATCGAAGTCCTAATAATGATATCGTGGCAACACGTATTGTTGGTATCGACGATGCCGGTAATATCGTACAGGTGGAAGTTGACGAAAACCTTGTACTCGAAAACAACAGAATAAGAGCTACCAACAGAATCTTAAAAATAGGTGATGTTCCTGCCTTAGGCCTGCCCATTATAGATGATCTCGACCTTGTTATCTGGCCGGGCGAACCCAATGAGGATAAATCGGTGATACGAGTAGAAAGTATACTTGGAGATGTAATACTAACCGGTATTGCTGCAGGACAGGATGGTCAGCAAATTTGGTTATACCCTGTTTCGGGGAAAATAACCTTCCTGCCTAACAGTTTACTTTCTCTGTTTGGAAACCGAATTGAGAACAACAGTAACCTGGTAGTTGAAAGATATGAGATGGTAAAACTAATGTACGATGCTACCCGTGCTAAGTGGATCATAATGGATAGATAGAAATCGTATCCTATAAACATAAGCAAAAATACCTCTGCCTTTCGCAGGGGTTTTTTTTGTGCCTAAGATACCTGGGGTGCCGGGGTTGTGGGGAAGGGTGAGTAGTTAGTAGTTAATAGTTAGTAGTTAGTTCTGGGTTATGAGTTGTGGGTTATGGGTTGTCGGTTGTGAGTTGTGCGTAGTTAGAGGTTAGTAGTTAGAAGTTAGTAGTTAGAAGTGAGTTGTGGGTTATAGGTTGTCGGTTGTGAGTTGTGCGTAGTTATAGGTTAGTAGCTAGTAGTTCATAGTTAGTGGTCAGTTGTCGGTTATTTGGCTCTTGAATCTTGGAATTTATTTGGGATTTGATCTTTGCGTATCGAGATTTTTAATATTGTGAGGAGTAAATGATCGCAAGGGCCATAATTAAGTGTCCCGGTGGATTAGCTAATAGTAAGATATAATTGCTTAGGAGATAATTAGGAAATAGACTCAGACTTCTTTCCTTGTCTTTTAGCTCGTCTGGAAGGCTTCATATGCTTCAGTAGGGTAGAAATAAATTCGTCGTTCTCGTAGGGCTTAATGATGAAATCATTCATCAGGTTAAACGAATTGGCACCAATTACTTTTTCAAGTTCCACGGCTGTTAATGCTATGATGGGTACTTTTGTATCAAATTCCCGGATCGCCTCGGTAGCTTCAAAACCGTTTATCTCCGGCATGTTGATGTCCATCAGGATAGCAGCGAAATTCTTTTCTTTGGCCATGGCAATAGCCAATTTTCCACTCTCGGCGGTGGCTACCTTGGCCCCGTGGAGTGATAAAAATTTACTGGTTACCAGCAAATTGATCTTATTGTCGTCTACCACAAGGATCTCTTTATTCGAGAAGACATTCTTCCCGTATTTTTTGGTACTGTTGGTTTTCTTTATTTTTTCAGGAAGGGGTTCGTAACAAAGCTCGAATCCAACTTCGGTTCCCTTACCGGGTTCACTCACTAAACTAATCTCGGAGCCGTACAGATCCAGGATCTTTTTAACTATCGGCAACCCTAGTCCGGAACCCTGATACTCTTTTGTTGAAGAAGCCTGAGCGAATTCGTTAAAGATATGCTCTTGTTTTTCCTTAGAAATACCTACTCCCGTGTCCTTAATATTGAAGTCCAGGCACACCATACCGTTTACATCTTCTTTTCGCTTAATACGAATGGTAATGACCCCATTGCTCGTAAATTTCGCCGAGTTCCCTATCAGGTTTATTAGAACCTGTGAAATTTTCATTTCATCCCCTACAAGATTCTCCGGGATGGTCTTGTCAATATCGATCTTATATTTGTTCGGGTGCTCCGGATTAATAAATTTAGAGGACTTAACTATGTTATTCACTATATTCCGAATGTTCACTTTCGCCCTCTTAAGCTCCTTATTTTTAGAATTGTCGATGTTGGTTAGTTGTAGTACATTATTTATAAGTGAAAGTAAATGATTGGCAGAAAACTTAAGCGATCCAAGATTTTCTTTATGCTTACGTAACGTACTGTCCTTTATCATGAGGGAAGTGATCCCGATGATTCCATACATCGGGGTACGTAATTCATGTGTAATGTTAGAAAACAGTGTGGTTTTGGCCTTCGCCAATTCTTCAGATTTTTCCTTCTCCTGTAAGTATTGTTTGTTCTTTTCAATTAAATGCAGCAGTAATTGTTTCCGTTTTCTGTAGGAGATAAAAAGGAAAATTGTGAAGACCAGTAATATAGCCGAAGCGATCTTAACCCAGAAAATGGTAGTTTCACGTTTGGCGGTTTGCTGGTTGATCTCATTTCTAAGTGCCTGTTCTTTTAATTCTTGCTGGTACTCATTTAGCTTATATTTGGCCGTAGCATATTCGATGGCTTCGATCTTATCACTTTTGTATTTCTCAGCCTTATAGGAATCCAGGAGTTGCATTTGCTCAAAGGCAAGCTCATGATCCCCTATACTTGCGTAGGAATTGGCCAGAAATTCATGTCCTTCGATCAACCCATCCATGAACCCGGATTTTTCTGAAAGTGTTACACTTTCCAGGAGACTTTTTATTGCCAGCCTCTTCAGGTCCATCAGATAATACATTTTTCCGGTTAGTAGAAGAGCACCGGCATGATAGGCATCGGGATTAAGCGATTCCACATATTTGTTGGTAGCATCTACATAGGGCTTCGCATTGTCCGGGTCTTCATCGTTCAAATAAAGCTCCGCAATATTATAATTAAGGATATAAAGATGTGTTGTATCACCTAGTTTTTCGGCAAGTGGTAGCGTCTTCTGATAGATAGGGATGGCCTTTTTGCTATTTTCCTGAAGCGCATAGAAATTTCCCATGTCTATCTGTGCCGTCACACTGATCTTGGTAGAATCGTGCTCCTTTTCAGCCTTTTCTACTGCCTGCATGAAGATTCGTCTCGCCTGCAGCGTATCGTCTATTTTCAGAAATGCATTTCCTATTAAACTTGACAGGGAAACTACAGCCTTTAGATTATTGATCTCGTTAGCTTGCTTTAAAGTCTCTTCTCCAAGCTCGATGGTGATGTCGAAATTATTCTTATAGAACTCCTTGCGGATATGGCTAACCATAGAATCCACATGCTTTTCTTTCAGCTTAATCTGTTCAATATGCAGACTGTCCCGTTCATCCAACGCGGTGTCTTGAGCAGACAGGTTGAATATAGGAAGCAATGATAAGATTAGTATGGGCAACCAATTCTTCACATCAATAGGTGTAAATCATGTGGATAAATATAGGTAAATTCGTACAAGGGTTGCTTAAATACTGTTTTTTATCGTGTAAATGTTGAAATATTCGATGAAAAACAACATTGAAGGGTTAAAAAGTTCAGTATTAATAGTATTTTAAGACAAAAATCGGTTGGTCGGCTATTCTAAATAGCCGTAAAAACGCCATTAAAAAGGTCTGGAACTTGTTATATTTCCTTTATTAATATCGCCTCATTGGTCAATACATCGGAGATACTGGAGAAAAATTGCTTCAGATCCTCATAAGATTCAGCACCAAATCGATAATCATTTAGTTTCAGGTTATATCGTAAATTTATTTTACCCGGACTCTCACTGTAGATCACTGTACACTCTCCGGCACTACCTGCTAACTTAAAAGCTCTGTTGGTTGGCAGTTCTACAACTTCCATGTTTTCACCTAGGTTTATGGAAAGAATAAAGGTGTTGGTAATTGGAAAACCGAAATCTACAGGATATTTTCTTTCATCGAGTTTAAACGGGTTTTCATCAAAGAATTTATTGAGGATGAAAGGGTTTATGTAATAGTTCTCACCCACACGTTCGCTAGAGATAGTAACATCGTAGTTTTCCTTCAGTGGCTTATCTGCATTTTTGTGCTCATTAATGTCCTGGGCTGTTACTTCCAGACGTGGATTATTGTACTGTTTTTGTGAGATATACCCGGGAGTTGAAAGAGTGTCCAGGGCTCGGCGTCTGGTTAAGCCCATATAACCTGTGTTTACCTCACTTACTTTCCCTTTAAAACTCCCATCTGCTTCCATATTCAACTGTGCGTTGATATAATGAACATTCTTAAGTTCTGGTTTTAAGGGATACCAGTAACTACCTTTTTTAAAGTCCATAACTCTCCCTTGTATATTCAATGCTCGTAGGGGCAGCATGCCAAAAGGAAGATATTTATCCGTCGCATCCAGCAGAAACTCTTGTCCATCAATTTCAACCAGTGCGACCACATAATTAAAATCTGTTATCACTGGATATTTTTGCCTTGGAAGCCCATTATCCCTTGTAGACAGAACCACAAGTTTTGTATTAATATCGGCCGCTTCAAGCGTATTTATGAGTGCCAGATTTATTTCTGAAACGTTCCCGGTTTTAGTTTCATATGCAGTTTTTAAATTCACATCCCCAAAAAATGGTGATTTCCCGTTCCAGGTATAATGATCTTGAATGAAAGAAAAGATAGCCCGGGCTTTTTCAAGTTTATTGGTGTTCGATTTAATGCTTTCGGGTATTACGTCTTTAAAATAATGATTCAGTTTTAATTGTCGCCCCAGTTCTTTATTGGTCCTGAACTCCTTGTCCGCATCATCCCAATCTCTCGCAAATTTTGTGAGGATGCCGTAAAAATTTGTGTATTCGGATAGTTCGTATCTTAGCTGAGAGATGTAATTCTTACTCGATAGCATATATGCTTCTTCCTTAAAAGCAGGAACATCGAACATAGCATATACACCAAGTTCGCAGTCTGAAGTATCGTAAGTTGGTACGTAAAAACAATCTCTCTTTAGGGAAACTTCGTTCACGTCCAGGGATTCGTGCCCAATTAATGATCGGTTATACACATAGTTTCCGGGG
>QQUG01000157.1 GCA_008501705.1 Flavobacterium sp. | reverse complement strand
AAAAGACCACAATAAGTGATGTCGCTATCCTGATGAATTATTCGAATAAGGTAATTATTGTTCCCGGCTACGGACTTGCGGTAGCCCAGGCACAGCATGCTATTCACGAATTGGAACAATTACTGGAAAGCAAAGGCGTAGAGGTAAAATACGCTATTCATCCGGTTGCCGGCAGGATGCCTGGACATATGAATGTACTTTTAGCAGAAACGAATGTAGAATACGACAAACTCGCCGAAATGGAAGATGTAAATCCCGAATTCCAGAATACCGATGTGGTATTTGTGGTAGGGGCGAACGATGTGGTGAACCCTGCTGCTCATAACGACAAGTCCAGTCCCATTTATGGTATGCCGATCCTGGATGTTGAGAACGCAAAGCAGATCATCGTGAATAAACGTTCCATGAAGCCCGGATACGCCGGCATTGAAAATGAATTATTCTATAACCAAAAGACCTCTATGCTCTTTGGTGATGCCAAGGGGGTGATACAGAAATTGATCACCGAATTGAAAGGAATGTAGGGCAATTAAAGTATTATACGAAGCAACAAGCCATTTTCGTTAAAGATAGTGGCTTTTTCGTTTAATTAACGATATATTCTTTCTGGTAAATCACTATTTTAATACCTTTGCGAGAGGACAATAACTCCGTTTCTTGGCTATGGAAATCATCTTAAAAGGAGATAAAGAATTTGATAACATCCCTTCTATTAAACAGAAGGCGTTACGTATCAATCTCAATGAACATATTTACGGTACTTTTGCCGAAATTGGGGCAGGACAAGAGACCGTTCGAAATTTTTTCCGCGCCGGTGGTGCCTCCGGCACCATTGCAAAAACTATGTCTGCTTACGACAAGGATTTCAGCGATGCCATATATGGACACGAGAAAGACGGCCGTTATGTTACCGAAGCCCGTTTAAAACGCATGCTTACGCATGAGATCGATCTTATCGAAGATCGAATTAGCAGGATAAAGCATCCCGATAAAATGTTCTTTACCTATGCCAACACAGTGGCAACTATAGATTTTGCCAAGCGCTATAAAGGGCATGGATGGGTAGGAATCCGATATCAGGTAGAACCGTATCAAAAATACAACGATATCATCCTGCATGTTAGATTCAAGGAAAATGACGCAAGATTACAGCAGGAAACCCTGGGAATATTGGGAACCAATCTTATCTATGGTGCCTATTACAAATACAACGAACCTAAGAAATTACTTCGTTATCTGTACGACCATCTTCACCAGGATCAGCTGGAAATAGATACCATTAACTTTTCAGGGCCATTATTTGAAGAAGTAGATAACAGGCTCATGAGTCTGCAATTGGTGAAAAACGGGATGACCGATGCGGTAATGTTCTCTCCGGAAGGAAAGAACATCCTCCCTGCCAAGGTACTCTACAAGAAGAATATCCTGGCTTTACGTGGAAGTTTCAGGCCTGTGACCAATGTGAACATGGACATGTACGAACGCTCCCTGGAAATGTTTATTCAGGAGACTCGTGTAAATCCGGATCAGACACAGGTGATCTTCGAGATCACACTATCTAACCTTCGTGCTGAAGGAGAAATAGACGAGCAGGATTTTATGGACAGGGCCGAATTACTTTGCTCCCTGGGACAAACCGTACTGATCTCTAATTTCAAGGAGTATTACAAGCTGGTGGAATATTTCTCACAGTATTCTAAAAACAGAATGGGTCTTGCCATGGGCGTGAATAACCTCATCGAGATCTTCGATGAGAAATATTATCGTCACCTAAGTGGAGGAATTCTTGAAGCCTTCGGAAAGCTGTTCTTCAAGGATCTGAGAGTGTACTTATATCCTATGCAGAATGAGGATGGAACGATCACTAATAGCGAAAATCTGAAGGTACACCCACGTATGAAAGAGCTATATAAGTTCTTTAAATACAATGGCAAGGTGGTGGATATCACAAATTTCGATAAGAATGTCCTTAACATCTTCTCCAGAACAGTACTCCGGATGATCGCAAACGATGAGGCCGGATGGGATGAGATGCTTCCCAAAGGGATCGCTCAGATCATAAAGAAACAAAAATTGTTTGGCTATAAACCCAAAAAACTGGTAGAGAAAAACGAATAACTTAAAAGCGACCCGAAGGTCGCTTTTTTTATGATTCTAAAATCTGTGCTGCATGTGCTTTGGTCTTCACTTTATCGATCACCCGCTCCACTACTCCATCTTCGTTAATTAGGAAGGTTTTACGATGAATCCCATCATATTCTCTACCCATGAATTTCTTTGGCCCCCAGACTCCAAAAGCGTTTATTACCTCTTTATCGGTATCGGCCAATAAGGGAAATGGAAACTTAAATTTATTTCTGAAATTGCTTTGTTTTTTTTCGGTGTCGGCACTTACCCCCAGCAATTCGTAGCCTTCAGCCTGTAATTCGGCGTAATGATCCCTGAGATCGCAAGCTTCGGCCGTACATCCGGGTGTATTGGCGGCCGGATAGAAGAACACCACTAATTTCTTTCCTCGGTAATCTGATAGCGAGACGGAATTTCCATCCTGGTCGTTCACTGTAAAATTTGGAACCTTGTCCCCTGCTTTTAATGTTTGCATAGCTTATTTTTGTGTAAAATTAGTTAAAATGAAGAAGCAGGAAAAGGTACAATTTGTTATTGATACGTTAAATAAAATATATCCCGAAATTCCCATTCCTTTAGACCACAAGGATCCTTATACTTTATTGATAGCTGTACTTCTTTCTGCACAGAGCACCGATGTACGGGTGAACCAAATAACACCCTTGCTTTTCGAAGTAGCCGATAATCCCTACGATATGGTAAAACTTACCGTAGAAGAGATCCGGGAGATCATTAAACCAGTAGGGCTCTCCCCTATGAAATCCAAGGGAATTCACGGACTTTCAGAAATACTTATCGAGAAACATGGCGGACAGGTGCCTGTTAGCTTTGAAGACCTTGAAGCCTTACCAGCCGTTGGCCATAAAACAGCAAGCGTGGTAATGAGTCAGGCCTTCAATATTCCTGCTTTTCCTGTAGACACCCATATTCACAGGCTGATGTATCGTTGGGGTTTTTCGAATGGAAAGAATGTAGTTCAGACGGAGAAAGATGCCAAAAGGCTATTTCCGAAGGACCTTTGGAACAAATTACACTTACAGATCATATGGTATGGCAGGGAATATTCTCCCGCCAGTGGTTGGGATCTGGAGAGGGATATCATTACAAGAACCATAGGAAGGAAAAGCGAGATCGAGGCTTATTTCAAAAAAAAGAATAAGACAAAAAAAACCCTGAAACGTTGATTTCAGGGTTTTTCCAAAGTTTAGTTTAGAAGTGCTTCAAACTTCATTTTATTATAATCTATAACACTTAAAGCCTTCGAATAGTCAAGGAGAAATTTTATCGTTTCATCCTTCGGAACGTTATTTTTATTCACGCGTTCCGAGCGTGAAGTTTCAGAGTACATTTTTTGCATAGAACGTTATTTTGAGGTTATTCTTTCCTAATAACGAACCTATATTGAGTTTATTGTATTAATTAGTTAAGATAATATTGTGTTTGTTGATCACCTTTCTCAAGTTAATTAGCGCATATCGCATTCGGCCCAGTGCTGTATTAATACTAACGCCGGTTTGCTCGCTAATTTCCTTAAAGCTCATATCCTTGTAAATTCGCATCATAAGTACCTGTTTCTGGTCCTCAGGCAACTCTTCAATGAGCCTTCTAACATCGCTTTCTACCTGTCCTTTGATCATTCTTTTCTCAATATTCAGGCTTCCGTCGCTCAACACCGAAAATATGTTGAAATCGTTATTGTTCTCAAACTTCGGCATTCTGTTATTTTTTCTGAAATGATCTATCACCAGGTTGTGTGCGATCCTCATTACCCACGGCAAAAACTTTCCTTCTTCATTATAGGCACCTCGTTTTAAAGTGTTGATCACTTTAATAAAAGTATCCTGAAAGATATCTTCCGCAACGTCGCGGTCGTATACTTTAGAGTAGATAAAACTGAAAATTCTTTGTTTGTGACGCGTTATAAGATCGCAAAGTGCAGATTCATTGCCATTCATATATGCGCTAACTAGAAACGCATCGGTGGGTGTGCTTTGCTTCATATCAATACTTTTTAAAATAAACAACTATTAATTTTTGGTTGTCCAGTCGTAATGTTTATTTATTGAAAGTAGTAATATGCAATAGGCAATGAGTTTTTTGGTCTTTTGTGAGTGGTAAATATAACAACAAAGAATTATGAAATGCAAAAAAAAGTGAGTATTTTCCTGATTAACCTATCAATTCACATGGTTAATAACCACATCAACCCCTGTAAAAGCTTATTTTCCTTAGAAAATGTTAAAAATTTGGGAGGCTTGATAAATGTTCGCAAAAAGCTATAGGATTACCCTAAAATTCATCGCTGAATAGTATCTTTGCAAAATTCAGTAAATCGTAGCAATTTTGAACACTCAAACTCTTAGCGCCAAAGAAAATATCCTTATTCAGGGCGCCAAGTTGCACAATCTTAAGAACGTTTCCGTGGCCATCCCGCGAAATAAACTTGTGGTTATCACAGGCTTATCAGGTAGTGGAAAGTCCAGTCTTGCTTTCGATACACTTTATGCAGAAGGTCAAAGACGCTATGTGGAAAGTCTTTCCTCATATGCACGACAGTTCTTAGGCCGGCTAAATAAACCCAAAGTGGACGCCATCAAGGGTATTGCTCCGGCCATTGCCATCGAGCAAAAGGTTAATGCCACCAACCCTCGTTCTACGGTGGGTACGTCTACAGAGATCTACGATTACCTGAAACTCCTTTTTACTCGTATAGGCCGAACCTATTCGCCCGTTTCGGGAGAAGAGGTTAAAAAAGATTCGGTTAGCGATATCATAAATTATATAAAAACATTTCCAGAGGGTAAAAAATTATTGCTTCTTTCCCCTATCCACCTGGAGGAAGGGCGAAGCATGGAAAACAAGCTTCAAGCCCTGGCGCAACAGGGGTACGCGCGTGTGAAATTTGATGAATCCGTTGTGAGGATAGACGAATTGAAAGACTCTCTTCCAAAGGAGATGTATCTTGTGGTAGACCGAGTGATCACTCAAGACGACGAAGATTTTTACAATCGGCTGGCAGATGCCGCCGAAGTGGCCTTCTTTGAAGGGAAAGGTGAATTGATAGTTGAGAACCTGGAAGATGGATCTTCCAAAGCTTTTAATAATCGTTTCGAAGCCGATGGGATCACCTTTATGGAGCCCAATGTACATCTGTTTAGTTTTAACAATCCCTACGGAGCCTGCCCTAAATGCGAAGGCTACGGAGATGTGATCGGTATCGATGAGGATCTGGTCATCCCAAATACAGCCTTATCTGTATACGATAACGCCATCTTCCCCTGGCGAGGGGAAAGTATGGGCTGGTATCGCGATCAGCTGGTGAATAATGCCTATAAATTCGATTTCCCCATTCATAAGCCGTGGTTTCAGTTAACCGAAGCCCAAAAACAGCTTGTATGGGATGGGAATGAGTTTTTTGAAGGCCTGCATGATTTTTTCAGCTTTCTGGAATCCAAGAGCTATAAGATCCAGAATCGGGTGATGTTATCTCGCTACAGAGGAAAGACTAAATGCAGCAGCTGCCATGGAAAACGTCTGCGGCCCGAGGCTACTTATGTAAAGATCAATGGAGTTTCTATACAGGAATTAGTTGAACTACCTTTGCATAAGGTTGCCAAATTCTTTGAAGAAATCAAGTTAAACGCTTACGACCAAAAGGTCGCCAAAAGGTTGCTATTAGAGATAAGAAACCGACTTTCATTTCTTATGGATGTTGGACTTAGCTACTTAACCCTTAACCGGAAATCGAATACGCTTTCAGGCGGGGAATCCCAGCGAATTAATTTAGCCACTTCGCTGGGTAGTAGCTTGGTAGGCTCTATGTATATCCTTGATGAGCCAAGTATTGGGCTTCACCCCAAAGACACCGAACGCCTCATTGGTGTATTGCAGTCGCTTCGCGATCTTGGAAATACCGTGATCGTTGTTGAACACGACGAAGACATTATGAAGGCAGCCGATGCCATAATCGATATTGGCCCTGAAGCCGGAACGCATGGTGGTGAGATTGTAGCCGAAGGCAGCTATAATGACATCCTCATAGCCGATTCCCTTACCGCCAAATACCTTAACGGTACCCTGGAGATCGAGGTGCCGGAAAAAAGACGCAGTTGGAAGAATAGTATTAAACTGCTGGGAGCAAGACACAATAATCTGCAAAATATAGATGCCGAATTCCCCCTGGGGGTATTTACGGCAGTGACCGGGGTCTCCGGTAGCGGAAAGAGTACTCTGGTAAAAAAGATCCTCTACCCTGCCCTGCTAAGAGAAATTGGAGGGTATGGTGAAAAACCCGGGCAGTTTACGGCCCTTGAGGGAGATTATAGCAGTATAAAGAGTATAGAGTTTATCGATCAGAATCCTATTGGAAGATCCAGCCGATCGAATCCGGTAACCTATATCAAAGCCTATGACGACATCCGGAATCTTTATGCAGACCAGAAGCTATCGGATATTCGTGGATATAAGGCGAAACATTTCAGTTTTAATGTAGATGGCGGTCGCTGTGAAACCTGTAAGGGTGAAGGAGAAGTGACCATCGAGATGCAATTTATGGCCGATGTACACCTGGAATGTGAAACCTGTGGAGGGAAACGCTTCAAAAAAGAGATCCTGGAAGTTACCTTCGACGATAAGAATATACACGACATCCTCACACTTACCGTAGATGAGGCCATCGATTTCTTTAAGGAATCCGGGATTGGTAAGATCGTGAACAAGCTACAACCTCTACAAGATGTGGGGCTGGGTTATGTGCAATTAGGGCAAAGCTCTTCTACCCTATCCGGCGGGGAAGCACAACGTATTAAGCTCGCCTCATTCCTGGTAAAAGGTACCTCCA
>QQUG01000008.1 GCA_008501705.1 Flavobacterium sp. | reverse complement strand
TAAGATCTCGATATGATAGTATAAATGCTTTCCCGCTTGCCTTTTCTTCTTGTTTACTACCATGGAAATTCTATTCACCTGTGGCATCACACTATGGTAATCGCTTCGCAATTGAGCTGAGGTGCTTATGATCTGCAATAACTGAAATAAGGATTTATAGGTGAGTTTGTCGTCTATGGCAATGCCATGCTCCTTAAAAGTGGTATTGATAATAGTTTCTATAGCGGTATTCCTGTTTGATAGCTGGTCTTTGATCGATGCATAGGCAATATTGAGCCTGAGCTCTCTTTGTTGAAATTCCTGGTTACGGATGGCCGCTTCTACAATATCCCCATACTTTGCATTTGGATGCAAGTGGGCGTACTGTATCTTCGTTTGGTAAATTTCAGCAAGGATTGAATAGAGATCATTTTCCATAGCATTTTTTTCTGCCTTTTCCAGGGTCTTAAGAGCAATCTTGGTCTGTTTATGTTCAAAAAATATCCTACTGGCCAACAATAGTTTCATGACTTGCATTTCTTCTGAAGTTTCACCCGAAAAGCTTTTTTCCGCCACATATGTTATGAGGGAATCCTGTAGCCGTTTACATAGTGCATGGTACGAATTGCGAGCCGGTTTTCCGTAGAGCTTTACATCGAGATCCGTGGTTTTTCCTTGGTCGATTAACTTGAATAAAGTTGTGTTCTTCGCATCGCCCCTACGGTTCTTTTTCTTCAGATAATTGAGGAATTCTCTTTTGTCTTCTGAAGAAAATGTACTAATAATTGCTGAAATACTATTCATTTAAACGTAAGTAATAATGTAATAAAAACCTTATAAATATTAATAAAAGTAAGAAATAACCAATAATAAAACGTAAGTAATTAGAATTTTTCGAGTTTTTAGTTCAATTAGTAGCACTCATATTTGTTTCCGAATTAACATCAAAACAATTCATTATGGAAAATCAATTTTCAACAGAAAAGAAACCTGTAAATTCTCCTCTTATTGAGAAAATTCAGAAGAAAAAAGATGAATTTAACTGCGAACCAACTCCAGCCTTTATTTCTGCTTCCTGGACAGCTTTGTTTATCGGGATGGTATCTTATTGTATAGGTTTATGGAACGCAAATATGGAACTAAACGAAAAAGGCTACTATTTTACGATCCTTCTCTTTGGTTTGTTCTCGGTTGTTTCGGTACAGAAAACTGTAAGGGACAAACTGGAAGGAATACCAGTTACGGAGATCTATTACGGGATCAGCTGGTTTACTACCATCGCTTCTATATTGTTGCTCATTATCGGCCTGTGGAATGCAGATCTTTGGTTAAGTGAAAAAGGTTTCTACGGAATGGCATTTGCATTAAGTCTGTTTGCTGCGGTAGCCGTACAGAAGAATACCCGGGATGTAAAATTTCTGCAACGCCAGAAGAAATAATGCGAATATTAATTAAGGGCATCGATAAAATGTGGGTGTGTTCCCGCGTTTTGATGTTGGTGAAAGCAATCTTCCGGCCGGGGATTGCTTTCTAACATCCGGATCATGAAAAATACCATTACTAACAAAAGAAGAATATTCGAAATTGTAGCGGTTACATTTACTGCCGTAGGAAAGTTTCTTTTTATGGATTTTCTCGACCTTCGTTTGCCATATGTAGTAGTGGCTGTAATAGGTTGGAGCTTTTATATAATCGTGCGAAGCAGGCAACAAAAAGGCATATTGTCTTACTGGGGGTTTAGAAAGGATAATTTTATAAAGACCGTTAGCTTACTAGGTCCATTTGCACTGGGATCTATTTTGATATTTTTAATCATCGGTGCGTACCAGGGTACTATTAATTTCACCTGGCATATATTACCCATACTCATTACCTATCCACTGTGGGGTGTCATCCAGCAATTCCTTATCATTGGCCTGGTATCCGGGAACCTGCATGACCTGGAACGGCCCAAGATCAACAAGTATTTGATTGTATTATTCAGTGCCTTTATTTTTTCCATAGTTCACTATCCGTCCACATGGCTTATGATTGGGATTTTTCTTCTTGCACTTTTCTACGGATTCGTTTACCTACGTATACGAAATATCTATGCCTTGGGTATCTTTCACGGCTGGTTGGGTGCTTTCTTTTATTATACGGTAGTGGGTACAGACCCTTTTCAGGATGCTTTTCTGGTGTGGATACAATAAAAAAAGGAGCTCTTTTCAGAACTCCTCTTACACAGTTGGGTGGTTGTAGAGATCAATTATCTCTAAGATTTTTATCGGTATAACCGTTGTCGTACAATCCTTGTAAGGCAACTATATTATTATTTTCTGAAAGGAAGCGTATTCTGAAAGTCTCCAGGCCCTTCAACATAAATTCGTGATCGCTATAAGGGTATAACTCGTATTTTGTTCCCTGCTCCCTTTGATAGAATAATGTGCCGTTTTCCAGGGTGACTTTTCGAGGGCCATAGGTGCCGGCAAATTTCCTGAGCGTACTCACCTCTAATTTCACAGGATCGTTTTTTACTTTAATTTCGGCCAGGGGCCATTGGTAAAATACCTTCATTTCCTCATCTTCAATTCTCTCCATAAGTAGCTCTAATGCCTTTGCATAAGCCACGTCCAGGGCTTTATTTGCCGGTACTTCTATATGTGGCTTAACACCGGTTCCTTCCCAGTTTGTATTGGTGATCGGATTGATGGCTCGCCCTGTGGGCAGCCAGATCGTAAATCGGTCGGTAAGGATATCGGTTCCCCCGGGATGTGCCCCACCTCCTGTTGTTTCACCAATTAGCGTGGCGCGTTCCAGGTTTCTCAGGTTGTAGCTAAACTCTTCCGCTGCCGAAAAAGTGCTGCTACTGGTCAATACATATACAGGGGTGTTCGGACTGCGGTTACCACTTACATGAGGAAGCGTCCAGGTTTGGGTGTTCGAATCGGCCGGCCGCCAATAGAAATTATTAAGATGCACCGGCTCACTGTCGAATAAGTAACTTGAAATAAGTTGAATCATCTGCGGACTTCCACCGCCATTCTTACGAAGATCGATAATGATGGCATCGCTGTTACTAAGAAAGTTCATAGCCGCCACAGCAGTGGGACCGGCAAATTCTACATTGGAGAAACTGCGAAGATCGAGGTATCCAATATTGCCACTCATGATCTTCACTTCCTTAAATCCAAAGTTATCGCGTTTCATCCTGTTGATATACCTGTTTAAAAAAGCGATGCTGTCTTCGGGAGTTACGGATTGTTGTTGTTCGGCTATTTGCTCTGGTGCAAAGGATACCCGCAGGTGTTTGTCTTTACTTACCGCCTGGAGGTCGGCAGTTAGAGTAGAGGCAAACTGCTGGGGATCCTTAATAGACCTATAATCTCCATTTGCCAGTTTGTCCTTGATGCTGGCGGCCATTTTGGCCGCCACCTCGGGGAATACGTAATTGGCGTTTAATTTTTTTCCAATCGAATCAATGACCACTTGTTGTTCATTGATCGTTACTAGTTGCTCCTGGGCTTTTAATTGAGTGGTGAATAACAGGAGCAGGGCCACAATGGCTAAGGTGATGCTGTTGTAAATTTTCATGATCTTAATTGTTTGCGCAATTGGCGCGAATCTTTTTTAAAATTGCTTCCAATTGCTGTTGTTCGATTTTTGATATTCCTTTTAATGATGAATTTCTGTTGTTTTGAATTATTGGTGGTAAAATTTTAAGTACTTCTTTTCCTTTTGGAGTGATCTCCAGATTAAATCTGCGTCTGTCCTCTGTATGCATAGATCTTTTAAGGTATTTTTTTTTAACCATTGTATTGATCATTCGGGTCATGGAAGCATTATCCTTAAAGACCAACTCGGCGATCTCTTTTTGGGTCATCTCCGGGTATTCGTTTAAAAAGATCAGCACAAGCCCCTGATCGATGGTCATGTCTTCTATGGCTTCGGAAATATTCTTCTGTGCAAATTTTCGGTATTCCTTGATGGTGCTCTCAATCGCGTGAAAAATGGTTTCCGAAGGAAGGACTAATTTCATAAATATTTAATTTGATACTAATATAATTGATATATCAAATATAATACCAAAATTTAACTATTCTTTAGAATATTAAAATTTAAATGGCGTGTACAAACAAGCCGTCATCGGTCTTTTCGACCTTGGCCAGGTTGTTTTTGGTAAGATGTTTAATGGTTTTGTCCCACTTCTTATTAGACAGGCCGGACTGCGCTTTTAATTCGACCAGAAAAATTGGATTGTGGTCCTTTAGGTAATCCAACACCTGCTTTTCGTCTTCAGACAGTGCAACCTGCTTTTTCTCCGGTTTCATTTGCGGGAAGAATAAAACTTCCTGTATAGAAGCATTATTGGTAAGGAACATGATCAATCTGTCCATACCAATACCCATTCCACTGGTTGGAGGCATACCGTATTCCAAGGCACGAATAAAGTCGTTATCGATGAACATGGCCTCATCGTCACCACGATCGGCTAGTTTCAGCTGCGCCTCAAAACGTTCGCGCTGATCTATTGGGTCGTTAAGCTCACTATAGGCATTAGCTACTTCCTTTCCGCACACCATTAATTCGAAACGTTCTGTGAGTTCCGGGTTGTCCCGGTGTTCTTTACATAACGGACTCATCTCCTTGGGATAGTCTGTAATGAAGGTTGGTTGAATGAAGTTCCCTTCACACTTCTCCCCAAAGATCTCATCGATCAACTTGCCTTTTCCCATAGAATCGTCAACTTCAACACCCATTTCCAGCGCTGCTGCTCGTAATTCGGCTTCTGTTTTATCTGTTATGTCGAAACCTGTAAACTGTTTTATGGCATCGGTCATAGTTACCCTGGGGTACGGCGCTTTGAAATCAATCGTGTGTTCCCCGAATGTAGCCGTAGTGGTGTTATTAACAGATTTGGCGCAAAATTCCAGAAGCTGCTCACAAAATTCCATCATCCAGTTATAGTCTTTGTAAGCCACGTAAATTTCCATGGCAGTGAACTCCGGGTTATGAGTTCGGTCCATACCTTCGTTTCGGAAATTCTTGGAGAATTCATAGACCCCGTCAAACCCACCTACAATTAGTCTTTTTAGGTATAATTCGTTGGCAATTCGCAAATATAAGGGCATATCCAGCGTATTGTGATGGGTAACAAATGGCCGCGCTGCTGCACCTCCAGGGATGGGTTGTAAAATGGGAGTTTCCACTTCAAAATAACCACGGGCATTAAAGAACTCCCTCATGGCATTGAAAAGTTTGGTCCTTTTTACAAAAACCTCTTTCACATGCGGATTCACAACCAGGTCTGCATATCGCTGTCGGTATCGTTGTTCGGGATCGGTAAAGGCATCGTGTACATTTCCTTCAGAATCTACCCTGGGTTGAGGAAGTGGTTTTAAGGCTTTAGACAGGAGTGTGAAATTTTTTACCATCACCGTCTTTTCGCCTACCTGGGTAGTGAACAGTTCTCCTTCTACTCCAATAAAATCGCCAATATCCAATAACTTCTTATAAACTTCATTGTAGTGGGTCTTATCCTCACCGGGACAGATCTCGTCCCGGTTAAAATATACCTGAATACGGCCTTCGGCATCCTGTAATTCGGCGAAAGATGCTTTTCCCTGGATACGGCGTGACATGAGTCGGCCGGCAATATTAACTTTCTTTCCTTCTTCAAAATTTTGTTTGATCTTACCCGATGTGTGATCTACCGGGTACAAGGCCGCCGGGTAGGGCTCGATGCCTAAATTTCGTAATTGGGACAATTTTTCCCGTCGTATCAGCTCCAGTTCTGAAAGTTGCATAGGTACACTACATTTTTAAATTGCCGCCCTTCTGGCAGACGGCACAAAATTAACTTAATTCAAAAAACTAAGTGTTATAACTTTCAGAAAAACCCGCTGTTAGTGGGAAATTTTAGATTTAATATACGCCATTGAGGCTTCAGCTTCTTCATTCTCCGGATCTACATCCAGGGTTTTTTCATAATAACTAATGGATTCGGCATAACGTTCCATTACCCCCAGGGTATTGGCTAAACTTAAATAGGTGCCCGGTTCTTCCGGGAATAACAATGTATTCAAGGTATAAACCGAAATAGCTTCTTCCTTCTGTCCGGCGTAAAATAGTACGGTAGCATAGGTGTTCAATTCGTACCTGTTCTTTACAATCGATTTTAGTTCGGGAAGTATTTTCTTCGATCTCTTAACAAGTTTTTCGGCTCCATGTTCAGCAAGAAGTGTATTCACCATGGTTACTCCGTGATACCCAGGGGTGTAATTTCCCTTCTGGATGGCACGTATATCTGCTTCAAGACTTTTTACCGGACGTTCGGTGATTCTGTTCACCTCTTTGCCATTCAGATAAAATATAAAAGTAGGAACCCGGTGTATATTCTTTCCCAGGTGCTCACCACCCGGACTTTGTTTGTAGTTACCCTTTTTCCGGTCTACCGCAACGGCCGTTAGGCGTTCCATAGGAAATTCTGCTGCTTCCAAAACCTTGTAGAATCTTGGAACCTCTCGTTTACTATCTCCGCACCAGGTGCCCATAAATAATTCGATGGTATAGTTCTTTAAATCTCCTTTAATAAGATCGATGATGGCGGGATTAGGGGTGTATGCTGTATAATTCTTCTGAAACCATTTTCCGTAGCTGCCTGTACTCAATCCCTGCTTATTGATCTTACCTAAAAGCGTTGGGACTTTGTCTTCGGAAATAAATTCCTTGTTGATTGTTTGGGCCAGCAGTGCCGAAATGGATACACTAAATAATAAAAGGAATAGTTTGGTTTTCATGGTTGTTCGTTTTTTTGAATGATGAAACGAAGATGACCATGCTTCCGAAGAAAATGAAAAGAAACAGGATTGAAATAGGGACTAGCCCCCGGGTTGAATTTTATTTACGATGCGTAAAGCGTCTTTACCTCGTCCCGCGAACTAACCTTCAGTTTCTTATACAGGTTATTGATATGCGTCTTAACAGTACTAACGCTTACAAACATTTCACTTGCGATTT
>QQUG01000041.1 GCA_008501705.1 Flavobacterium sp. | reverse complement strand
AACTTCCGGAGATACCGGGGGAGCGGTAGCCAATGGATTTTTTAATGTACCGGGAGTGGAAGTGGTGATATTGTATCCCTCGGGCAAGGTGAGCGAGATCCAGGAAAAACAGCTCACAACACTGGGCAATAACATAAGTGCGATGGAAGTAAAAGGCAATTTCGACGATTGTCAGGCCATGGTTAAACATGCTTTTTTGGATGAGGATTTTGTAGGTAAAGTAAAACTTACTTCCGCCAATAGTATCAACGTAGCACGATGGCTGCCGCAGATGTTTTATTATTTCAGCGCATACAAACGTTTAAAAAATAAGGGTAAACCTATAGTTTTTTCAGTGCCAAGTGGAAATTTCGGAAATATCTGTGCGGGGATGATGGCGCGCAAACTCGGGTTGCCTGTTGCACATTTCGTTACTGGAACCAATGAGAATGATATTGTTCCGGAGTACCTGAGAACCGGTATCTACAAACAGAAAAATACCATAGCAACCATATCCAATGCGATGGATGTAGCCGCTCCGAGTAATTTTATTAGAATAAAAGAACTGTACGATCACGATCTGGAGAAACTTCGGGAGAAGCTGTCGGGGTACAGCTATACAGATGCGCAAAACCTGATGGTGATGAAGGATCTGTATAGTACATATTCCTATACGGTCGATCCTCATGGTGCGATCGGGTTTGCGGCGCTTTCAGAATATATAACAGAACATGAATTTAAAGGGATAGGTGTATTTTTAGAAACAGCACATCCAGTGAAATTTCTGGATGTTATTCCGAAGGAAATAGCCGAACACATCCTCCTTCCAGAAAGTATACAAGCAATAATTAAAAAGAAAAAAGAGGCCATGCAGATCTCATCTTACGCGGAGTTAAAGAAATATCTGTTGCATTAAAATAGCCGGTCAAAAGAAACTTTTCTCAAGTTTTTAACCGAATAATTTGGAGAAGTCGATTCTGTTTCTCAATATTTGTACTCATAAAGTTCAAACTTTTACTGAAGTGTTATCAAGAAAGGTGGAGGGATTAGACCCTGTGAAACCTTAGCAACCCTTTCTCCGGAATGAAGGTGCTAAATTCTACACAGCTTAGGCTGATGATAGATAACAACGTGACTATAGTTCTTATTGTCACTTTATTTCTTATAACATTTTTCTGGTAAATACGTCTACGGACGCATTTTGACTTTTGTTTTAATTATTCTATTAACTCAAAAAAAAAGAAAAATGAGTGCAACAAAAATTATTCATGCGATCCCAAGTGATCCGCTTACCGGGGCTATCTCAGTGCCGGTTTATCAAACTTCAACTTTTATTCAGGAAGCCCCGGGTGTAAACAAGGGCTTCGACTATGCCCGCTCTAACAATCCAACGCGTAAAGTGCTGGAAGATGTGATTGCCGAACTGGAAGGTGGCCATGCAGGTTTTGCTTTTTCTACCGGACTCGCGGCCATCGATGCTGTGTTAAAACTCTTATCGGCAGGAGATGAGATAGTGGCGGTAGACGATATCTACGGTGGTGCCTACAGACTCTTTACCCACGTCTACGAAAAACTTGGAATTCACGTAAACTATGTGGATACGACCGAAGTCGATAATGTGGCTACTGCCGTAAATGAGAAGACTAAATTTATCTGGATTGAATCTCCTACAAATCCCACCCTAAAGGTTTCAGATATCCGAGCTATTGCCGCGATCGCTGCACAAGCAGGTGCGTATCTTGTGGTGGACAACACCTTCGCCAGTCCAATCGGGCAGAATCCTATTTCCCTGGGAGCCGATATCGTAATTCATAGTGGAACCAAATATATTGGAGGCCACTCCGATCTGGTTGCAGGACTGGTGATAACTGCCACTTCGGAGCTTTCAGAAAAAATAAAATTTGTGCAAAACGCCTCAGGAGGAGTGCTGGGTCCCTGGGATTGTTTCCTAACAATTCGTGGGATAGAAACTCTGGATATCAGGTTTAGAAAACAATCTGAAAATGCGCTTTCCATAGCGCGATTCCTGGAAGGTCATCCCGAGGTTGACGAGGTGTTCTATCCGGGTCTGGAAACCCATAAAAATCATGACATTGCAGCCAGCCAACAGCACGATCTGTTTGGCGGTGTGGTTTCATTCAGTTTAAAAAACGATTCCACTGCTGCGGCAAATGCCTTTGTTACTCATACCAGCTATTTTAAATTGGCAGAGAGCCTGGGTGGGGTAAAAAGCCTGCTTTGTCATCCGGCCCAAATGACACATGCCTCTATCCCCAGGGAACGAAGATTGCAATCGGGAATCAAGGATTCGCTTATAAGACTTTCCTGCGGAATAGAAGAAGCACAGGATCTTATTGAGGATCTCAATACCGCCTTCAAGAGTGTGAACAAAGCAACCGAACTAATTTATGCCTAAGATGAGTACCGAAATAAAAGAAATAAAGACCAGCCGCATTGATCTTCAACTTTTGAAAAAGAAGAAGGTCAATCTGGCGGTTTTTGGGCATGGAAACGTGGGTGGACAGCTACTGGATCAGATCCTGGAATCGGCTGCAACTATTAGTGAAAGGAAGCAAATCGTTCTTAATGTCTTTGCAGTTGCGAATTCCGGGCAAGTATTGTATCAAACCGAAGGTATTGATCATAACTGGAGAAATAAACTCAAGGCAGAGAAATTAGGTTGGAATATTTCTGAAGTGATAGCATTTGCAAAGCGAAATAACCTGAAGAACCTAATAGCGATAGATAATACCGGAAGTACAGAATTTGTGGATCATTATCCGAAGCTGATCGAGGGCGGATTTAATTTAGTTTCATCAAACAAACATCCCAACACCCGGGATCTTAAATTCTACCGGGAATTAAGGCGTCTGCTGCAGCTTCATGAAAAGGAATTCTTTTATGAAACTAATGTGGGTGCAGGTTTGCCTCTTATAGACACTATTAAGTTACTGCATCTTTCCGGTGAGAATATTACCCGTATTCGAGGCGTGTTTTCCGGTTCTCTCAGTTATATCTTCAATACTTTTTCTGAAAATGATGATAGCTTCGGAAGCGTGTTGAAGAAAGCCATGAATTCAGGCTTTACCGAACCCGATCCCAGGGAGGATCTTTCGGGCAACGATGTGGGAAGAAAATTGCTTATTTTGGCTCGCGAATTAGACTTACACCACGAACTAACCGACGTGAATATCGAGAATCTAATTCCGAAACCTTTACGAACCATTCCGAAGGATGAATTCCTGGAACAGCTGGATGCTCTTGATGTAAAATTTCATATTAAGAAACGAAATCAGAAAAAGGATCATGTGCTCAGGTACATTGGTGATCTGCACGGAGATCTTTCCACTGTAAATGGAGGTACATTGGACGTAAAACTGGTTTCGGTGCCACGAGACAGCACCCTTGGGCAGCTAAGTAACAGCGATTCGTTATTCGAGATTTATACCCAAAACTACGCCCAGCACCCCATTACTATTAAAGGTGCAGGTGCAGGTGGTGCTGTTACGGCCAGAGGTGTACTGGGCGATGTGTTGAGATTAAGCGATAAATTATAATAGCATAAATTATGGATAAGAAAGTAGCGATCATTGGATGTGGGAATTTAGGTATAGCCATCTTAAAAGGTTTACTGGACAGTAAGTATACTACAGCAGAGAATATCACCGTAACCAGAAGAAATGTGGAGGTTCTTAGTGAATTTTCCGGAGAAGGGGTAGTGGTTACAACCGATAATCGAACAGCTATAAAAAATTCCGATCTCATACTCGTTGCTCTGAAACCACATAATATCCTGAGTGTTTTAGAAGGCCTGAAACAAGAATTTGATCCTAACAGGCACATCTTGATCTCTCTGGCAACAGGGATCTCGATTTCTCAACTGGGAGAAGTAACCTCGGCAGAGCTGCCTATATTCAGGGCTATGCCCAATACCGCTGCTTTTGTGAATGAGTCGCTCACTTGTATTTGTGCAAATACCGAAAACCAACAGACCCTGGAAACAGTGCGGCAACTATTTAATGGGATAGGGGAGATCCAGTTCATAGAAGAGCAACTTATGGAAGCCGCCACCGTCCTTGGTGCCTGCGGAATCGCCTATGTCCTGCGGTTTATGCGAGCCATGGTGCAGGGTGGAATTCAGATTGGCTTTAGCTCTAAAGTTGCTAGTTTTATTGTTAATCAGACGGTGAACGGAGCATCCAGATTGCTCATAGAGAACGGGGCTCATCCTGAAGAGGAGATCGATAAGGTTACAACACCTAAAGGCTGTACCATTGAAGGATTGAATGAAATGGAGCACAAAGGTTTTAGCTCTGCCTTGATAAAAGGAATTGTCAGCTCTTTTGAAAAGATCGAAAAATAATTCAGAATCAAGATATATGAAAGTAGCGTTGAACAGAATAAACGATGATTTCCACTTCGAAGCCAAAGGTGCTTCCAATGTGGTGGTGCATATCGATAGCAAGGTAAATGAAGAAATTCACGGGGCTGGTCCGATGGAACTTTTACTTATGGCTGTGGGTGGTTGCAATGCCATCGATATTGTGTCGATTTTAAAAAAACAAAGACAACAGATCACCTCATACACAATGGAGGTGGAAGGAAAACGAAAAGAAGTAAAACAAGCCAGGCCATTTGAGGCGATACATGTAACTATTTTCCTGAAAGGTGAAATTGATGAGGCCAAAGCTAAAAGAGCAGCCCAGCTTAGTTTCGATAAGTATTGCTCTGTTTCAATGACGTTGGAAGGCGTAGTGGAAGTGACCTACGATGTATATGTAAATGATAAGAAAGTATGAGTGTGTTTTTAGATGAACTACATAAACGAATACTCGTGTTGGACGGTGCCATGGGGACCATGTTGCAGCGGTATAATTTTACTGAAGAGGATTTCAGGGGTAAACGGTTTAAAAATCATCACAAGTCGGTGAAAGGGAATAACGACCTTTTATCCATTACCCAGCCACAGGCCATTGCCGAGGTACATGGTAAATATTTTGAAGCTGGTGCAGACATCGTGGAGACCAATACTTTTTCGGGTACCAAGATCGCCATGGCCGATTACGACATGGAAGATCTTGTGTACGAACTCAACTTCGAATCGGCAAAGATCGCCAAAGAAGTTGCTCTCGAATATACAAGACAAGATCCTGATAAACCCAGATTTGTGGCCGGCGCTATGGGCCCCACCAATAAAACAGCCAGCATGTCTCCAAATGTGAACGACCCGGGTTATAGGGGAATATCATTCGATGAGTTGCGTGCGGCTTATAAAGAGCAGGCAGAGGCTTTGGTAGATGGCGGTGTTGATATCCTGTTGGTTGAAACTATTTTCGACACGCTCAATGCCAAAGCTGCTCTGTTTGCCATTGAAGAACTTAAGGAAGAGAAAAATATCGATCTGCCTGTTATGGTAAGCGGTACCATCACCGATGCCTCTGGCAGGACCTTATCCGGACAAACAGCCGAAGCATTTCTAATCTCAATTTCACATGTCCCACTAGTGAGTGTTGGTTTTAACTGTGCCCTGGGTGCTAAACAGCTTACTCCGCATCTGGAGGTGATCGCTCACAGGACAGATCTTGCCGTTTCGGCTTATCCCAACGCGGGTTTACCCAACGCATTTGGTGAATACGATGAGAGTGCCGATGAAATGGCCGAACAGATCCGGGAATACCTGGACCGTGGATTGATCAACATCATAGGTGGCTGTTGCGGAACAACGCCGGCCCATATAAAAGCCATTACCCAACTGGCAGCGTCCTATCAACCTCGCCCCATAAAAGCTAACGCTTTAAAAGTGTAACGAATCTATGAACGACACCTTAATTGAAACAAGATATTTGAAATTATCGGGACTGGAGCCTTTGGTTATCACTCCGGAAAGCAATTTCATTAATGTTGGGGAACGTACCAATGTTGCTGGATCCAGGAAGTTTTTACGACTCATCAAGGACGAAAAGTACGAGGAAGCACTGGATATTGCCAGGCATCAGGTGGAGGGAGGGGCGCAGATCATCGATGTAAATATGGATGATGGCCTTATAGACGGAAAGGCAGCTATGGTAAAGTTTCTCAATCTTATTGTTTCCGAACCCGATATTTCGAGGGTGCCCATAATGATCGATAGCTCCAAATGGGAGATCATCGAAGCAGGGCTACAGGTGGTGCAGGGTAAATGTGTTGTGAACTCCATAAGTTTGAAAGAAGGGGAAGAAGAATTTATTCGCCAGGCGAAACTAATAAGACGCTATGGAGCCGCTGTAATCGTTATGGCCTTCGACGAGACCGGGCAGGCCGATAATTTTGAACGACGCATTGAGATAGCGAAAAGGTCTTATGAGTTGTTGGTGAATACGGTAAAATTTCCCCCTGAAGATATTATATTCGACCTAAATATTTTCCCCGTTGCTACGGGGATGGACGAACATCGTGGAAATGCCATCGATTTTATTGAAGGTACACGCTGGGTAAAAGAAAATCTTCCACATTGCAGCGTGAGTGGCGGAGTAAGTAATGTTTCCTTTAGTTTCCGCGGAAACGATGTGGTGCGCGAAGCCATGCACTCTGTTTTCCTGTATCACGCGATACAGGCGGGGATGAATATAGGAATTGTAAACCCGGCCATGCTGGAGGTTTACGACGATATACCTAAGGATCTGCTGGAATATGTTGAAGATGTGATCCTGGATCGAAGGGATGATGCCACCGAACGACTATTAGATTTTGCCGAGACCGTAAGAGGGGAGCGGAAGGAAAAAGTGGCCGATCTTTCATGGCGGGAACTGCCGTTACAGGACAGGATCACACGGGCTTTGGTAAAGGGAATCGATGCATTTATCGAAATAGATGTGGAACAAGCCAGGCAAGAGGTGGATAAACCAATAGAAGTAATAGAAGGGCACCTGATGATAGGTATGAATGTAGTGGGGGATCTCTTCGGAAGTGGTAAAATGTTCCTGCCGCAAGTGGTGAAATCGGCACGAGTAATGAAAAAGGCGGTGGCCTATTTACTGCCTTTTATTGAAGAAGATAAGGATGCAACCTCTTCCTCTAATGGGAAGATCCTCATGGCCACGGTAAA
>QQUG01000151.1 GCA_008501705.1 Flavobacterium sp. | reverse complement strand
GATTAAATTGCACAGTGAGCCCCTAAATAAGACCATTGAAATTAAACGAATAATTGGTACCTACCACGGAACCGAAGATGGTCCCACCTTAATTTTTACCGCAGGTATTCATGGCAATGAACCTGCCGGGATCTTTGCGCTTCAGACAGTTTTGAAAAAACTGGAAGAATCCACTCCTCTCTTTCGCGGCAGAATGTATGCTATTAGCGGTAATCTCACCGCCTTAAAGAAAGGTGTTCGATACAACAAGGTCGATCTTAACCGACTCTGGACCAAGGAAAAAATTGCTGGCCTGGAAGATGATAAGGTGATTTCATTCGATGATGAAATGCTTCAGCAAAAAGAGATCTTCGATCTGATACAGGGTATCCTGGAAAGAGAGAATGGTCCGTTCTACTTTTTCGATCTACATACCACCAGTGGAGATACTGCACCTTTTATTACCGTGAACGATAGTTTGCTCAATCGTAAATTCACAAGTATGTATCCGGTCCCTTTAATCCTTGGAATAGAGGAATTCCTGGAAGGACCTCTGTTAAGTTATATCAATGAGTTAGGTTACATCGCGTTTGGATTCGAAGGCGGACAGCACGACTCGCCCAAATCTTATGAGTATTGCGTTTCCTTTATCAATTTATCACTCTATTTCACCGGATGTCTGTCGCAGGCAGAAGTCGATTTTGATAAGCATTTTACGAAACTTCAAAATGAAATGGCCTTTCCTAATAAATTCTTCGAGATCGTATTCAGGCAAGAGATAGAGCCCGATGATAATTTTATTATTTGCGACGGGTATGTGAACTTTCAGAAGGTTTATAAAGGTACTGTTATCGCTATTAATAATGGCAAACAGTTAGAGACTCCCTATACAGGCCAGATCTTTATGCCCTTATACCAGGGAAAAGGAAATGATGGCTTTTTTATAATTCGCAAAACCCCTCTTTTCTTTCTGAAACTTTCATCCTTTCTACGGAAGATCTCCTTCGACAGGTTATTGGTAGCATTACCGGGGGTTAACTGGCGTTCCGAATCGAGGGAAGAACTTGTAGTAAATTTAAAGATCGCCCGTTTTTTTACGCGGCAGTTCTTCCACCTGATGGGATATCGCTCCAAACAGAAAGATGCTACCCAACTCAAATTAAAGAACAGAGAAGCTGTTTCACGGGATGCCGATTATGAGGATGCGCCGTGGAATAAGTAATCACCCCAGCCATCCATCCCTGTCCAGGCTTCTGTATTGTATGGCTTCGGAAATATGTTCTCCTTTTATTTCTTCTGAAAGGTCCAAATCGGCGATGGTTCTCGAAACTTTTAAGATCCGATCGTAGGCTCTGGCCGAAAGATTTAAGCGCTCCATGGCATTTTTTAATAAATCGGAAGACGCATCGTCCAGCTTACAATATGTTCGTATTTGTTTCACCCCCATTTGTGCATTGTAATGCATCTCTTTATTCCTCCTAAAACGCACTTCCTGTATCTTCCGGGCCTTTGTTACCCTTTTGCGAATCACCACGCTGGCCTCCCCTTTGCGCTCTTCGCTTAACTTTTCGAAAGGAACTGGTGTGACCTCTATATGAATATCAATTCGGTCCAGCAAGGGACCGGAGATCTTACTTAGATAACGCTGCATTTCGGCAGGCGAAGAGGTTACAGGAGCATCTGGATCGTTAAAATAGCCACCAGGACTCGGATTCATACTTGCCACCAGCATAAAACTGGAGGGGTAAGTCACTGTAAATCTCGCTCTGGAAATAGTGACATCCCTGTCTTCCAGGGGTTGACGCATCACCTCCAATACAGATCGTTTAAATTCCGGCAATTCGTCCAGGAACAGCACCCCGTTATGTGCCAGGGAGATCTCCCCCGGTTGGGGGTAGGTACCACCACCAACAAGGGCCACATCGCTAATGGTGTGATGAGGACTGCGAAAAGGACGTGATGTCATAATGCCACCGCTACCGAGGGTCCTGCCCGCCACACTGTGGATCTTGGTGGTTTCGAGGGCCTCGGTGAGGGAGAGCGGTGGCAGGATACTGGGGAGGCGCTTAGCGAGCATTGTCTTACCGGATCCCGGCGGGCCTATTAAGATGATATTGTGTCCTCCCGCAGCTGCTATCTCCATACAGCGTTTGATGGACTCCTGCCCTTTCACATCGGAAAAGTCGAATTCGGGATTTTCAAGTTGTTCGTAAAATTCAGCATGAATATCGACTACAGTTTCTTCCATGTGCGTGCCTTCATTGAAATATTGAATCACCTGGGTAATGCTGTCTACACCATACACGTTTATACCTTCTACTATTGCCGCTTCCCTGGCATTTTGCTTCGGAAGGATAAAGTTGAGAAAGCCTTCCTCTTTTGCTTTGACAGCGATTGGAAGTGCCCCGCGAATGGGCTGAAGGCTACCATCGAGGGATAATTCGCCCATTATAATGCAATCAGATAAAGGAAATTCTTCTTCTATCTGCCCGGTGGCTATTAATATTCCCATGGCGAGTGTAAGATCGTAGGCAGAACCTTCTTTCCGAAGATCGGCCGGAGCCATATTGAGGGTGATCTTCTTCCCCGGAATTTTATAACCATTGTTCTGAAGGGCTGCGGCAATTCGGTAATTACTTTCTTTAATGGCATTGTCTGGCAGGCCTACCAGGTGGTACCCCACTCCCTGATCTACATTCACTTCCACCGTGATAGTGGTAGCATCCACACCGAAAACGGCGCTTCCATATACTTTTGTAAGCATAATTTATTTCAGAAATAAAAAGGAGGGGAATTAGAAGAGGTATAAAACTACGAAATTCTGATCAATAAAAGGAGGTGGTGGTAAGGACCTGGATTTTGACTACGATAATTATCAATTTTCAATGGACAAATTTCAAATAAATTCCAAATCTGAATAATCAATTTTTAAGACTTGGCAATTGTGAGTTATTTGATATTTGAATCATTCTTATTTACGATTCGAAACATTAATCATGACATTATTCTATAATAATGGGTGGCACCAGGTCATTTTGAATGGCAAAGATTACAAGACCGGCTATATTTTTCATCCCGGTTTTTATAAGTAGGTTCTTACGATGTACTTCGACTGTCCTCGGACTGATAAAGAGTTTCTCACCTATTTCGGAGGTTTTATACTGATTACAGATCAACTCCAGAACCTCGGCCTCTCTTTCGGTAAGGAAATCCTGGTCGAAGGCTGTCTTCGCGCCTTCGGCACCAGTAGCATAGCGATTATTAAGAATGGTCATTACGTGTTTATCGTAATAAAACCCGTTATAATACACCTGTTTAATAGTATGAATTACCTTTTCCGGAGCAGAATTTTTAACGAGATAGGCCGAAGCCCCTACATCGATCATATTTCTTATAAATGGTTTGCTGTTGTAAGTGGTAAGTGCGATGACCCCTATTTCGGGATATAACTGATGAATGATCTTGGTGGCCTCTACCCCGTTGAGTTCAGGCATCTTGATATCGGTGATAATAATATCCGGAAGTAATTCGGCCTGAGCGAGGTATTCCAATAGCTGTTGTCCGTCACTTGCTTCAAAAACAATTGAAATTTCGGGATCTTTAGAAAGGATGTGTGAGAGTCCCACGCGGAATAATTCCTCGTCATCGGCAATTACTAGATTTATTTTCAAGAGTTTATTGGTTTGCTTCGCCTCTAAAATATAAAAATTAGTCCAATCTCTTTTGGATTCGAACCTCTAATCCGTTCCCAATACTACTGGTCATTTCCATACTGGCATCCAATATTTCAACTCTGTTAGTAATCCCACTCAATCCCAGTCCTTTTGCCTTTTTCGCCTCCGGGACATCGAATCCCTTACCATCATCCTTATAAGTGAGGACCACTTCAGGTTCTTTATATACCAGTGAAAGTTGAACCGATTTAGCCTCGGCATATTTAATGGTATTGTTGAATAACTCCTGTGCAATCCTGAAATAATGTAGTTCGTCATCCTGAGATAATATGTTTTCGGGGTACTGAAAATGGGTTTCAATGGCAAAGGAACTGGCATCGCCAATTTCATCACACAATTCTTCCATTGCAGCTTCCAAACCAAATTTATCTAAGGTAGGCGGAAGAAGGTCGTGCGCTATCTTTCGCGAATTCTCTAAAACAGTAGCGGTTACTTTTAAAATATTCTCGGCTACTTTTGATGTCTCTTCAGGAGAGATAGAAGCATCGGATAGCATATTTGCATTAAGTGAAACTACATTTAGTTTAGAACTAATAGCATCATGCATGTTCTGGGCTATCCGTTTACGCTCATCCTCCTGCGTAATAATAGTGGATTGCAAAACCTCTCTCTGGTGTTCTATCTCCAGGTTGGCTTTTTCCAATTCAGCTTTTATGATCCGGCGGCGGGAGAAATAGAAGAAAAGTACGATCGCCAGTGACATCAGTAATAAAAGTCCGATAGCGATCAAAATGATATTGATAACCTGTTGTTCTTCGGAAATAAGTTCTTGCATACCAGGACGAAGATAATAATTTGACATGCAATATTAGGTGTTGGCCGGTTTTACCCTATAATGACGATACCATTCAGCAATGATCAAAATTTGAAACAATAAAATAAGTATGCGATTGATATCAATGAACAATGACTTGGTTTCTGGGGCAAGATCAAGATCCAATACCAGATTACCCGAGGCAAAAATCAGGGTGCTTGAGATGAGGTACAAAAACACTCCGATATTAACCAATATGAAATCGGTTTTTTTGTTCAGGGATCGATAGAAATAAATCATCGTATACACAACCAATAAGATCTGTGTTATGGTTATGCCAAGCGGATTATAGATAAAAAATAGACCCGGGTCGTTGATGAATTGATATGCCAGAAATAGCAAAATGGGAATGATCAGAATTTTTATCAATCTGTGCCCTATCAATTCAGCATAGAATAGCGACAACAAAATAAATTGTAAACCGAAATAAAAATGGGACATAAACAAATTATTCTTATGCAAATATCCTTTACCTATGTAGAGTGCGATTAATTGGATGGACGAAATAGCGATTAGGTAAAAAGTAAAAATTCTATACGCCCTGTTATTAGAAGCAAAACGTATAGAATATAATATCGTAGAAATAATGGTCATACCTATGGCGATATAACCTATGATATTAAAAAATTGATCCATTCTTTAATTCAAGTCACTGTCCTCATCACATTCTGGTGGACAAGGTTCACTAAAATCGTAGATATTCCCTCCCGTATCGCCATCGGCAGATTCACTATCGCTGGGCAGTATATCAGCATAATAAACTTTTCCTGTAGAAGGATTAGTAGCCGGACGAGTGCCAACCATTATTAGTTTTTCCACCTGTTTCGTTTTTCCGTCGGCAAGTTTCATGGTTTCTACTCCAAGATAAGCACGAATATATTGCGGACTCTTCTGATCTTTTATCTCATCTAAAACTCCACGAAGGTCTTCGGCCGGGACCAGAAATCCGTTGCAGCGGTTATAACTATTGTAATCAGATTCTTCTTTGCGCCAGGTCTGTGTCCACGTCTTGGCGGTGTCTAAACTAATTGTCTTGTCTTTTGCACTCATTTTCAGGTAAGGATTAAATGGTTATACTTACTAAAAATAAGAAAACAGTAAGTAGAAAACGAAAGTTTTCGTAGATAATAAACTCCCGTAATCACAATGACCTGTCTATGAGTCTTTTTGTAGAAGAATTGGTCGTTTTCGCAGTGGATTTATTTTCTATCGCGTCTAAGGTATTTGTAGCTAGTTTCTTTCCCAATTCAACGCCCCATTGGTCGTAGCTATAGATATTCCATATTACCCCCTGCACAAATAATTTATGCTCATACATTGCAATAAGGCCTCCTAAACTTTGTGGTGTTAATTTTTTTATCAGGATGGTGTTGGTAGGTTTGTTTCCTTCAAAAATTTTGAAAGAATTTTCTACTTCCGAATCGTAAGTACCCTGCAGTAAAGCTTCAGTTTGTGCAAAACAATTAGCAAGTAATTTATTTTGATGGTCTGTTTTCCCGTGAAGAGAATGGGCAAAACAAATAAAGTCTGTAGGGATGAGTTTAGTACCCTGATGGATCAATTGAAAGAAAGCGTGCTGGGCATTGGTGCCAGTACTTCCCCAAACAATGGTTCCTGTTTGATAGCTTATTGACTCACCGTTCCTATCAACACTTTTACCGTTACTCTCCATGATACCTTGTTGAAGATAGGCCACGACTTTGTTTAAATACTGAGAATAGGGAACAATACATTCTGTTTCGCTTCCGAAGAAATTATTGTACCAAACAGAAATTAAGGCCAGTACTACGGGTATATTCTCGTTAAATTCGGCTTCCCTAAAATGAATATCCATCTTATGGGCTCCTCGCAACATTTCTTCAAAGTTCTGATATCCCACTGCACATGCGATTGATAGTCCCACGGCACTCCAGAGAGAGAACCGTCCTCCTACCCAGTTCCACATAGGGAAAATATTCTCGGAGGAAATCCCAAACTCTGCCACAGCTTCCAGATTGGTTGAAACCGCTGCAAAATGATGTTTTACATCGGCTTCGGTCATGGTTTCAAGAAACCAAGTCCGAACCGTATTCGCATTGGTTAAAGTTTCCTGTGTAGTAAAGGTCTTGGATACAATGATAAATAAGGTGGTTTCCGGGTTAAGAGACTTAAGGCTTTCCATAACATGGTCTCCGTCTACATTGGAAATGAAGTGCACCTTGAGATGATTCTGATAATATTTCAGAGCCTCGCACACCATATCGGGGCCGAGGTCACTCCCTCCAATACCGATATTAACCACATCGGTAATTGCCTTACCGGAGGCGCCTTTCCAAGTTCCGTTTATTACATTTTCAGAAAACGACTTAATTTTAACAAGTGTTTCCTTCACTTCGGGTTTCATATCTCTAAAATCCCTCAATGCTGTGTGTAATACCGCTCTACCTTCTGTTTCATTGATCGCGTCGCCGGCAAACTGAGCCTCGATAGCCTGCTTTAAGCCTAGTTCACTAGCCAGATCGAAGAGTAAGGTTAAGGTTTTATCATGCATCCTGTTCTTAGAAAAATCCACATAGAAGTCATCCCAGCTAATAGACATACGTTCAGCACGCTCAGGATCTATCTCGAACCAGGATTGCATCTGTTCGGATTTTATCTGTTCGAAATGCTTCGATAA
>QQUG01000057.1 GCA_008501705.1 Flavobacterium sp. | reverse complement strand
CTTTGGACAGGTCCTTAAACTTTTGAGATCGTTATTCTACTTCTTTTTCTTTCACGTAGCTGAGTTCCTTGTAGAAGGACTTATTGAGGTGCTGCATCCGCTCAGTGATCTGCTCTTGTTTTTCGGCAAGATTGGTCAGCTGACCTTTTGAATCCACTTCTAAGAAAGTATCCTGGGACTTGGTAAGTTCCCGGTTCTCCTGTCGCATCCTTTTTTCTGCCAGATCAATCCGGCGACTGGAAGCCGCGTACTTAGGGTTACCACCGAACCTTCGCTCCACGAAGCCTTCGAACTTTACAAAGAGATAGGTCAGGCCGTTTTCGGCTGCCTCCAGTATTTTCCCCGGATCAAATAGTGCTCTACTCTTGCTCATCGCCTCGTAGGTTTTTGTACTTATCGAGCGGCAGGTACTGCACCTTGTAGCGAATCGGTGTTGGTGGCTCGTACTCTGTTGGTTCGCTGAGCTGAGTGAAGCCTACAAATTTCGGTACCTTATAGTAAGGTCGGAACTTCACGTATAGGGATCTCATGCCGCCATTGGGCAGCACCAGTGCTCGGTTTTTCGGCATACATCGTATCTCGTCAGCGGACATAAGTGGCCTGGTCCGGAGCACTTTTTCCTGCTTATCCTCATAGTATTGGTAGTTGCCAAGAGCCGTTTCGAGACTTTGGCACTCTTGCTGCAGTCCGGTCATGTAAATACGGGTAGCATTGTTTAATATACTCTTGGCATTGTACTGGCCATAGTTTTCGTAAAGTTGGCTCTCTGATTGTAGCACCCCTAGAATAGGGAGCTTAAACTTACGTGCGTTGGAGATGACGTTCGCCAATCCAGGTAGAGGAATGGACGAAAGCTCATCAATCAGTAAAAAAATGTCGTTTTCTTCGTCCCTGGGCAGCGTACTGAATACCTGGGCGAACACCTGCTCGAACATCAGACCGAGCAATACCTGATAATACCCAGCATCTGATAATGGACAGGTCAAAAAGACCGCAATTGGCTTCTGTCGCATCAGAGAAATACTTGGCATGGTATCAACACTGGTCAAATCACACAACACAGGATCGGTGCCGATAAATGATAGGCTAGCAATGGCTGAGCTGATAATCGATGCCTTGGTATTTGGGCTGTTAGCAATAACTCCTTTGTAGGCAATCCATTCACCATGGGTACTCTTGTCCGCAAATAGTCCATTTATTGTCTTCTGATCACCGGCTAAGTTCTGAAGCAAAAAGTATACGTTGGCCAGGTTCTGGTTGACCTTAGGTGCGTGGTTTAAAAGAAAACCAATGATAAGAGCAATGAGTTCCTTGCTCTTAATGGCCCAAAAATCTTTCGATTCCTTATTAGCTTTCTCAACGATCAAGCTGGCCACCTTATTGACGTCAGCAGCCGTTCTTATCCAATGGAGCGGATTGTAGTGGAGGCTGTTCTCAGGGTCATTGGGATCGAACTTTGGAACATCATAGCCGCGGTTGAGGAAAAAACGCTTTAGTTTCCTTCGTATCTCTCTAGAGGGATCGTTGATAAAAAGGCTGGCCGGATTTTTTCCGCAGCCAACGCGGATCGCCGTCGGGATTAAACACCCTGTTGTTTTACCCACTCCTGATGGAGCCACAAGGATGCAGTGATTTCGGCTCTGAGCAATCGACATGGACTTGGTCCCCAGGGAAAATCCGTGATAACGCTGTGAGAAGAGATCTCTTTCCTTTCCGAACTTTGCTTCCAACAGCGGCTGTTTCTTACCCGTAAACTCATCTAATAGACCGGAGAGGAAACCTCCTCCACCCTCAAAGCTAGCATCTATAAATTCTAATAATGGTTTCATGTAACAATATTTAGTTTAAGTGTTTCTTTGTGTATCCCGCGATGACACCGAAAATGAGCTCTAGAAAACGAGAGCCCAAGTGGAGAGAGAATATGAAGACCTTCCATATCAACTTCACCACAAGTTTAATTATGGAGCCAAAGGCGCGGCCTGCTTCTTTACTCATGACCGAAAACATTGAGGTTAGACACGAAAGTTACTTGTATTTCAAGTTCATGGAAGAGACCTTCATAAAGGCGCTTTATCATAGTAAAAGTTCGGTCTTCTTCAATACTCTCAGGCCTGTACACGAAGAAAACCTGTGTACTGTTCTCACTAAGATCAAAGGATCGTGCCACTTCTATGAATCGCTGGTGAATAACCACTGGTTCCTCGGCAAGGAGCTTTACATCTTCCCAATTCGAAAGCGAGAAGAGTTCACTGTTTTCAATACCATCTGAAAAGATATACAGCTCAGCCTGTGGGTGATCTTTGAGTTGCTGGATCTCTTCCAGAATTGGGAGCCAGAGGTTTGACCTTAGGTGCTCAGTGCTGTCTTTACCACTGGTCAGGATTTTCGAAATAGTTCTGTGGAATTCCTCAACCGTGCCGCGCCGTGTAATAGAATTACTCATCAGCGACGATTCACCCTTGATACGGTACTGGTGCCGCTCCGTATGACGAAGGCTGCTGAGGGTGCCATATCGAAAGATCGCAGGTTGCCAGGGATTGTTCTCTAATCCGAACCTAGAGGCGATGGAGGCCGAATCAGGACGTACCAAGAAGTGTTTTTCGGTTACGTCTTCAAGAACCGAAACGGTGTTCTCTTTGTGATTAATGCTCGTGCAGGCGCTGACCGTTATTACGAGCAAAAGTGCTACTTTCATTTTCATAATTTGTGTTTTTAGATTCAACATTATTGTGGGCAAGAGGTTTAATGGGGTTACCAAAGAACTTCGGTGTTATTCCATCCCTGCGGTACCTTCGGTTGGTTGATTCAAAGGCACGTATTGACTCCTCGAAGTAGCCCTGAATGAGTTCGTAGATGTACCGTTCGTACTCGGTAATCTGCTTCCTAAATAGCTGACGCGAACTCTGCTTTGCTCTGAGCTTGGTGATATCCTCACTGAGTTTCTTAACCTTGACCGTTAGCCTTTTAACCTCGTCCTTCCCCTGCTTGTAGCGGTTGATTATATCCCGCTGGGCTTTTGTAGGTCGTCCAAAGTAGGCGGTGATAACCACTACCAGTGTCATGAACATGTTCATGGATGCGAAGTAGATAGGCCGTATAGCATCACTTCCTTCAAGGGTGGTTCCTACGTATCCCACGACCCGTTGTTTGCCCAGAAACAGGAAAATGGCGGATAAGACGGCAAAAATAATTGTGGCTATTAGCCAGCGCTCCACCCACGATCTCCCTTTTAGAATGATGTCGGGGAGGTTTTCTGCTATGAAGAAAATGCCAACACCAATTACAAAACCTATTCCGTAAGCTGCGGCACTTGAAATTCCGATATTCTGAAGAGCTTGGCTCGAGAGGAACATATCTAAAAGAACAACCAGGGCATTGAGGGGACGGAGTCCAAAGTTGTAATTGAGACCCTTCTTCAATACGCCCAGATCGCATGACTCGGCATCACTGTTCTTGATGCGTCTCTCGTTCTCAAGGTTTGACTTCTCATCTGTGAGTTCCTGTAGCTTTTTGTCTGCCAGTATGTTCTCAGAGTCAATGTACTCCGGTTGAATGCGTGCCTGAAGTTCCATTTTCGCATATCGAAGATCGTTGCTATACCGTGCCTGAATTTCTCCCGTGAAGTTGTCACTTTCACAATCTGGTTCGGGGAGGCATGGGGTTCGTAGTGCAAGGTCTTTCCCCAGGGGAATAGATACCTGCTTCAAAGTAACGGTGTGTCTTTTGGAGAGCTCTTGTTCCAGCTCTGAGTTTTTGACCCGATAGAAGATTTTTTCATCGGTGTCTTTGGTAAAAATGTTTAAGATGTTTTCCATGATTACTAAATTTTTAGTTTTAGATTATATGGGTTCATTCCACCGAAGGTGGATCGGTCTACAGTGGTATTCGGGTTTTGCTTTGCCAAAGCAGCTAATGGATCAAGAAGAATTTTGTGGCCACCAGCTGTTGCGAATTATAAAAGTGAGTAACCTCACAATGGGTGTTTCACTTTCCGCTACCACTGAAATGTTCAATAAGCAGACGGCCTAATGACAGTTGTCTGGAAGCAGAAACTTCCAACCTGCGGCGCGGATTGTCCAATGGAGTGAATATCTTCCTTTGGCTTAAAATGATTGATTCTTGCATAGTTTCCATGACTCATGAGATTAAGTTGGAACCTGCGACCCTCTAATTGGATCAAGTTGTTCCTGTTAGAAAATTATTTCCAAGTGCCCGGCCTGGTGAAGATTATTAAATTATCTGGCCCGATAATGGCACCTTGGTTGAAGTATGTATTACCCTGTGATGGGGTTGGTGCAACCCCTGGCAAACTGTGTTCGTTTACCGTTGATAGTATTTTTTACCTATATTAAAGCTCTTTTATCCCTTGTGCCTATTGGAAAAGCACCTGGGGAGGTAATTGTACCTCCCCGTAGCGGTAGCTTTTTTGTGGATCTGTCCGACGACTTTAAGGAAGTAAACAGCTGAGTCATCTGGAAAAGACGGATCCAAGGGAAGAGATCAAACATCAAACCGCTAGGGACTTACTTGGCGGTTTTTATGTATAAGAGCATAGCCAATAGAAAAAGTATTTTGGCTCTTCTCTCAGCAAAGATGTTGTCAATAAATAAAGGTGGAGACTAATTATGCCTTACTCAAATACAACATCTTTAAGTGAGAGCTGACTACCATTGTTAACTGATCAATCGATCTGTGTGCTAAAAATGTATGTAATTAGGGATCTCTTTTGGTTGGAAGGTTAGTGTAAGTAAATCTATTCTCTCTTTGATAGTGTATTTGTCTAAAATGTAAGACAAGTAGAGATTCCCTTTTGGTGAATTACTAGTGTAAATATACGTTTTTTCTTTAACGGAACAAAAAATCAGTTGCAAATCAGTTGGTTACTTAATTAAAAAGCCTATGGAAGTCTTCATCGTTACTTACAAAGGAGTGCCAGCGATCGAAGTAGTTGACCATCGGGTGAAAGTTGATGTATACTAGCAATAAAGATAAATTCGTTATCTTTATATATTCATATTTTTACAACTTCGCATAAGAGTAGACCTACAATTAGAAGGATTGTAAGAGTGGGGCGAGAGAAAAAATCCCCACCCTTACAATCGCTGTATGGGAGTGCCAAGTTATCCACGATTACCGGAAGATTAATGGTGTGGTAAGCGATAACTTTTGGAACGGCATTTAAACTCCGCGAAGTGTCGCCGGTGGTCACCATCCACCGGCATTTTTTCGATAAACTAAGAACATAAAAAAAGCGTCATAGCCTTTTGTGCCATGACGCTTCTATATAGTAAGTGTCGTATTCAAATAAGAATCACTTAAAATTAAACGCCGTCTCTGGCAACTTGGAACTAACTCCGTGTCCAAGTTTTAATCACAATATATCAAACAACTTAACACACCTACGGCCGTGCATTAGCAGCAGCAACTAAAGTGTTAAGATGTTTCATATTCGATTGTTTAATTTTAAGTGTTAATTAGAGCAAAAGTAAGTTTTGAAAACCTATTCTACAATATACAAAAAAATCTAATATCAAATTCTATTGCAACAATCAAATAAGTATTGTTATGTCAATGACAAAGAACTTAGAGTTTCTGAAATAAAAAAACCGTTACACTATAGAACCTCTAAAGTTTCATACTGTAACGGTTTAAAGTATTTAAATATACTTATCAAAAATATATGCGTCCTTTAAACCGAAATAGCAAAAACCAAACTCTAGTTACTTGATAATACTAGAGCCCTCTATTTACGATTAGGGGTCGCACATATTTGTATAAATATACAACTTTTTTTTTGACCTGACTAATTCTTAAAGAAATGGGTAATGGCCAGTGACGCACTATCAAACAGTGCCACGGCGTATTTTTCATAGTAGGGGTATTTAGGTTTGTTGTAGAGCATGGGCTCGAGTGCCGGAATGTTCTTGGCGACTACCTCTGCAATTTCATACTTAGTTTTAGCCCCTCCGAAACGAGTGAACACTTTTCGTATTTCTTCTCGGGAATAATGCTGAGTGGCCATACTTTGAGCTTTAGCGCAGGTATCGATTCGGTTCAACAGTGCCTTTATTCTGGGTGTCTTTCGAGAAATTTTTGAGTCAGGATTTTCTAGAACAACTTTGGCCGGGCCGTAGGTTTTTAGAATTTGATTAATTTGTGACATGATCTCGTCGTTATTGGCAGGCTCTGATTTAACCATATTCCAATGTAGCAGCTCCACGGGACTTTCCATAACAACGTAGCCATATCCGAGCCTGTTTGGGTAGATGGCAATTACTCGGGTCGGCACTACCTCACTGACTTGCTTATTCATGGGTGTTGTCAGTTATCCGCTTGACAATTGCCTGGAGAGATGAATAATTATGGCTACTCTTTGATGGTTGTCTGTGTTTTTGTTTGGCAATGAGTCTTGAACTTCGCTCTACAACTTGCGCATAGAGATCAGCATACAGGTCGCTATACATGAATTGTAACGGTGCATCAAAGAGGATGTGATACAGCATTGCAACTCGGAGGCTGGGCAACCTGGAACCTCGCTCCATAGCAAGTAGTTTCTCAGGCTTTTCCTCCAGCAAGTATGCCAGTTCTTTAATCTGAAGGTTGGCCCTCTCTCGATAGTGGGCCATCGTATTTGTATTGTTTATCATATAACGTGTGAAAGGCGCGGGGGGTTACATCCGGCGCTTTTTGCAGTGTATGGGTTTGTAATCAAGGGGTCTAAAGTCCCTTGTTTTTATATTGTAACGCTAATTGTGGATTTGATGTGGAGATCTTATTGAGCTTGGTTACCGGTTCACATCCTTTAAGGGTGAATGCATTGGCATTCACCTTTCTCCCCGGTGATAGTCAGGTGCATGTTCACCTCTTTGAAGGAAAGTGTTTGACTCCGTATTTGCTAGATCGCTCTTGAAGGATGTGGCCGATGTGTCTTGAATTTCTAAAATGTCCATTTAGTTTTGTAGAGGTTAGTTTTGTATTGTGACATTTGGTAACAGTACCTTGTAACCTTTGGTCACAACTGGGATCAACGAAATTGATAAGTCGGGTGGACGGACCATAGTAAATACGTTTTCTTCCTTGTCTGGACTCTTTTGTGGGTAATGTTGTGCCATCTTGGGTGGTGGCTATGATCAGTCCTTTTCCTATGAGAAGATCAATTCCTGCAGATACGGCTCTGGCTGACCGACCCGTCATGTTGCTAAAGAACCTTTGAGAGATCCAATCACGCCGTTTGCGCTTGCCGTGAGCATCGATCCAACCGATGGTTTGGGTGAGGACCACCAGTAAAACACGTAACTCCTTATCGGAGAGGTTTCGCATGTGGCTACGAATAACACTATTGGGAATCATGGTGGTTCGTTTAAGGTTCATGACCTTAAGAATGCACTAGTGGGACCACCAGGTATATAGCTCCAGGACTATATACGACAATTCTTCGGTCTTGTAGGGTGGTGATATGTCTCAGGAGCTACTTACAAATTCATGTATGACTGAAGATCATCAGTTGCAAGAGGTGTTTAACCTCTATATCACCGAGTGCAAGTACATAAGGCAGCTTCGTCCTCAAACCATAAAAAGCTACTGCGATGTATTTCAAACATTTCAAAAGATCGTGCCTGAGGCAACAAAGGTTTCTGAGATTCATCCACATCTTTTGACTGAATTCTTTTTAAGGCTAGGCACCCGAACTCGCCATGTGGGAGAACAGACTAAAGTTGGAGTAAAGGCTTCAACGATTCGTACCTATTTCAGTAAGCTCATGTCATTTTTCTCCTGGATGGAGAAAAAGGGGTATATCGATGCTGGTAGTATGACCACTCGCGCGACCAAACCACCTACTCCGACCTATGATGATGACAGAGCTCTAAATAAGGAGGAAGTATCCAAACTCTTTGCTGCTATTACACTTCACAGCAGTGATGATGCCTTTGTAAAAAGCAGAGATCTGGCAATACTAAGTATCTTACTGCATACGGGAATTCGAAGGGGAGAGCTCATAGGCTTACGCCTTCAGGACATCGATTTTGAGAGTCGGACCCTCTTTATCAATGGTGCTACTTCCAAGTCGAAGAAGAATCGAACCATTCCGATGCACCCGGTTCTCTATAATCATTTGAGGGACTATCTCTCCCTGCGCAAAAAACGAGATTCCCTGTGCAGTGCTCTTATTGTATCCACAAAACAGGACAGGGCATTCACACAGCATGGTCTAAAACACTGGGTAAAGCGTTACAAGCTACTTTCAGGGGTCAACTTCCACCTTCATCGTTGTCGCCACACATTCGCTGTTACCTTAGCAAAAACTCAAGTTGACCGATTTAGTATCATGAAACTATTGGGCCACAGCTCTCTTAAGATGACCGAAACCTACCTTCGGTCGATAAGAGAAGAGGATGCTCGTGGATATATTGACAAGATGTCGTTCTGATTGTATTAACGCTTAACTTTGTTCAAAATCCATATGATATGCTAAAACCTAGAACACAACAGCTGTACGAGCATGAGGAATATGTCAGAGATGTAGTTCAATTTTTTTTATCGAAGGAAATCGATCCAGCACTATTTACCGAAATTGTTAAAGTGTTGTCTAAGCTTCATGCAAAGGAAGATAAGCTAGGACGAATTAAGACGGGGATGTTTTCACTAGAAGATTTTAGAAATTTCATGATGATTTCGGGGAGATCGAATCGAAATCTTCCGACAATAGACCAGTTGGTAGTAGACCAAATGGAAGAAGTCAATTATATCTATTCCCTAGGTCAGTTGGTGAGCGGACCAAAGTCTTACACTGCTCAAAAACATGTTCGCGACCTATACAAGCAAGACGTTCTATATAATCAACTCTTTGGCATAGAGTACATCATTGATAAGTATAGAAGATCTGTATTTAAAATTGAAAACATGGCCTCGAATGGTGTTAGGGACATAGGCACAGGCTTTTTAGTTAAACTTTTAGACGGTTGCTATGTAATAACAAATGAACATGTCTTAGACCAAGCTGTCAGGTTACGCCTTCTCGATGTTGATGAAAACGAGTTTGAGTTTGATGTTGTTCATATGGACAAAGAGAAAGACATCGCATACTTGAAAATTAAGTCAGACTTAAACGGTATTGTTCCACTCCACTTTACAAAGGAACAAAGGGTGCTATCGGAAATAATTACCATCGGATACCCATCCATTCCGATGACCAAGGAAGCATATCAGGTATATCACAGGGGAGAGATAAATTCGTTCGTTGAAGACTACAGGGGGAATCAAATCTTTTTAATCTCCGCAAAATCTTCATCTGGTAATAGTGGGAGTCCGGTCCTTAACTTACATGGTCATGTTGTAGGAATGGTTGTAAAAGAACTTTACGATCCAGATCAACTCATGACCAAAGGGAAACTACCATATTATGCGGCTATACCCTCGCAGACAATCATTTCAGAGCATTTTCGATATGCTCGAATGCAATGGCATAAAAAGTCAAACGATAAATAACACAATCAAAGAGAGTTAACAGATATTCCCTAACTCCGATTTCTAATGTCGTTTTCATTATAACACAGTGCTATCGATTGGTGGGTCCAATAAAGGTTGAGTTTTTTGTAACAGGTGTTAAACTCAAGATCGTCTGCCAAGCATACAGGGTAGACAGATTGCGCGTGTAGCTCAGGTGGTTAGAGCGCTGCACTGATAATGCAGAGGTCCCAAGTTCAAGTCTTGGCATGCGCACCTTGTGATGCTACAATGAAGTGTGTCGATAGACTTAACAGAGAATATTAATCATTGAAGTATCACTCAAAATCTTCGTCATATTACATAAAATCTTGAAAAAGATGTGGTCCTAAGTATTGGGTACAACATTACTATAGTTTTCCGAGAATCGTCAAGAAATATAAGGCCCAAATCAAAAAGAAGGCCCAAAAAGCATAGGGCACGTACCTGATAAGTAAGTAATCGCTGGCAGTTATGACCCCGAGGCGTTAAAAGCTTACTGCGAAAGAGGAATAGCGAAAACAAATCTGAGATTTGAGGTTTTCCGATCTGCATCTAAAAAGTGTGGGGTCGTCGAAGATGGTAATGAGTGGTGCGATGATGGGAACAGCAATATGCAAATCACATTTTTACTAGACGAGTTTTGCCGGTACTCCACCCATATTCGAGGGTTATCACCGGCATCGGTGAAGCGGTACCGAACCCAAGTATTGACCTTTGCCAAGCGAATGACATTGGAGCGGATAACGGAAGTTAACCGCGATAGAGTTTTATCATTCTTCATTCACGGCCGGGCTGACTTTCACTGGAAGCCATCCACCTTCCACAGCTACTACATGAGTCTCAAGGTCTTCTTTCGCTGGTGTGTGGTGCACGGTCATATGACGGAAAACTTTACTGACGGGATTGAACGTCCACGGCTGAACAGGCCACTACCCAAATCGCTCTCCAAGGAAGAGGCAAATCGTTTGCTGGAGGTGGTGTACAACTTTCCGTATGAAAATGACTTTCTGCGTTTTCGAAACCACGCGATCTTTGCCATGTTTATGTATGCAGGCCTGAGAAAGAGCGAGCTATTGAAACTTCGAATGCAGGATGTGGATGTGAAGAACATGACCATCTTTGTGCGATATGGAAAGGGGGCTAAGGATCGGGTTGTCCCGATGACCCACACACTTGCCACTATTTTGAAGTACTATCTGGAACAACGAAAAAAATGGTTGAAGACCTGTCCTGAGTTTTTTACCTCTTCCAAATTAAATCAGAGATATACCGATTCAGGCCTCAAGCGCCTCAAGAGAAAGATTACCCAGGCATCACAGATCAAATTCACCATTCATGGGCTTAGGCACACCTTTGCTACGCTCATGGCAGAAGGGGGATGCGATCCATTTAGTTTAAAGGATATGATGGGACACGCTGACATAAAAACCACCATGCTCTATGTTTCTATGTCAGCCCTGCACATGCGAAGTCAGGTATCCAAACACCCAATGGAATCCCAAGAAACTTCCGTGAAACCAGCTGTACTGGACCGGCATCTTGAACTTCATGCTATGGGTAAAACTAAAAGCCAGAGGTTTTAGTTCAGAATTCCGGAAATTGGAACGTCCATCCTGGCACGAGCGACGCAGACATCATTTTTAACGATATAGCATTCCACGAAGTGAGGACCGTAGAAGCTAGAACGTTCAACTTTAGTTTCATTTCCTGCGTCCGGTACAATTTGTCCGCGAACGCCATGAAGCTTGGCCTTTACACCCCTGTTTCTAACTTTCCAGAAAACCTTGTAAGGACCGGGTACGTCATTTCTTTCGATATAAAAGGTAAGGCTGTGGTTTCTTCTTAAAATGTATACCTCCTTCAATAGATCTCTGAGTAGCCTTTCTCGAAATCCGTCCTGCTGAACACGACAGTTTATCTTTAGTTTATATTGAATATTGACTGGGAATCGTTCCTCAATGAATTCTTCATGCGGGCTATAATCTATAGCCTGTGGGTTTCGGACAACCGGAATGCCCGATATCGCTACGGGAAGTAGCGTTGCTTGTTGGAATCCTTTGTTAACCACGGATTCTCCCAGTGACTTCTGAAGGTTTCCTTTGAGTTCCTGATAGCTGCTAATATCTAGCAAGGTTTCAAAATCCATGCGAGCACGCTCGAGCCATGAGTAGAAGTTCGCTCGGCGCTTCGGATACTGAATCCATTTATCGGCAAAGTTCTCCCTTGGATCAACGGGGTTCACAACTTCATCATTACCCTCGGTGTCCTGTGTAATATACGTGTCCATATCTCGAAGGATACTGAGCAAGGCATCGTACACATTGCCCTGATTCCCATATGCCCTGGCGCTCAAAGTAGTAATGATAATCGAAATTGGTTTGTCTTCGTCTTTCCCGAAAAGTAGGTCACGATGCCGTTTTAAGATTTGAATGGCCCGCTGAAGAGGGGTCTTCACTTTGTGTTGTGGCACCTCGTCTATACTCACGCCTTTGAGCCCAGCGTAGGTTCGAAGACTATCGGTTAAGACGAATTTCATTTGATCTTTAAACCACTCGGCATACGCAATTGGGTTGCTTTTAGGCCAGTCTCTGGAATAGTTGTAGTAGTCTTTTCTTTTATTGTCGGTAATACTGATAGCAGTATCAGAGAAACTTCGATAACTCTCTAGCCCTCTCAGGTATGATATGGAGTCCGTGTCTGGGATAGCCGGTAGGATATCCAGGTGAAATTTGGTTTCTTCAGCATACTTCAAGGTCCAACTACGGCGGTTCTCAGGTTGTAATTTGTCACGATACATAGGCTCTTTTAGCCGCTCTCCTATAAGATTTTTAAGACCATATTGGGTAAACTCATTATGTGAGGCGGAGAGTTGACAAACCAGATCAATATCGTATTCATCATCTTCTAACAGGGGTCGCACAACCGTTCCTAAGCGAAAAGAACCTTGAGGGTACATATCGGGAGAAAAGGGTGCTATTCTCGGACAATTGGCGAGGAAATTTGCAACTGCCTTATAGTGTTTTTCCGCTTCTTCATATTGCTTGTCCGTGATATCAAGTGCTTCGGCGACTTTCTTTAGAATTTCACTCAGCTTGGTTTTGTTAATGGTTTGAATATTCATACTTCTTATCTTTTATTTCCAATTTCAATTGTTCTAATAAATCCACCGCGTGTCCTATTTTGATCATAGATCACCAGTGGCAGATCAGACTTCGGATACCATACCCGGCCAAATTCAATAGCCGTGCTAGGCAGCATTGTGGGGAATACGTTGATCACAGCCTCTTCACCGTGAGCAGATTTAATCTCGTTAAGGACCTTTCTGCATATTGTGCGAAACTGCGAGAGATGATTTCGGAATTTTAGAAAATCATTGTTGGGATTGTCAATAGTGACTTTCCAAATAGAGCACTCATGGCCCAAGGCTTTGTGGATACGTTCATCATTGATTGTCGCGCTTAATGAGAATACCAGAGCTATGTTGCTCTTTAGTTGACTCGGTTTTTCCAATTTGAAGAAGTCCATTGGTCCGTCACCGGTTGGCCATTTCCATGTTTTGGGCTCCTTTTGATTATTGAAAACTTCTACTTTGGCAAGGTCATATAGTAGTGTTCCAAATCTTATTAATAGGGGTTGGGGTGCTAGGCCAAACACACAAAAGTTCTGTAACGGGTGGGATTCCTTCAGCGGTGTTATCTTTTGATGGAATTTCTCAATAAGTTGTCGATCTTCAAAGGCCCAATACTCGTCCTGATGATCGTGGAATGAGCTATTTCCTAGGCCCAGTTCCAAAGGGCCAACAGTCGATGGATAAAACTCGGGTAACATGGCTTCTTGCGCTATTTTAGGCCGTAGTGGTGAATCGTGGTTTCCGATGTTCGCACCATAGAGTATCACATGTGCTTCATACTCCCTGTTTATTCCTGTTACTCGCTCAACCCTATCCTCATGATCCTTTTTCATTCTTTGAAGAACTTCTACTGTGTGTCGCTCAACCTCCGCCTTATCAATTAAACGATGGCACTGATCGCATAACAGCATAAGGTTACTAATATCATCTTTGAGTTTGTCTGAAAGTACTTCGTCGCCTCTCGGGCCATTCGGACTGACTGCCACAATATGTGCTATGTAGGCAGTGTTAAATTCAGCTTTGGTTACTGAATTTAGGTCGATCCTTCGATTACATCCGGCATACTGACATCTTCCAGCAGCCTTTCCCCACAGCAGATATTTTGTTTGATCTTTTATATACGTAACGGACATAATTGAAATTTGCGAAATATGAGCAAATATGTATCCAGTATCTGTTTTGTTTATAACATTGATGAATTGTTAGTAATCAACGCATATGGCATGACGTATTGGCAGAATTATCGTTAAAAATTTGAGGGATTCCACAATTTCTGCGTCCAATACTGACAAGTCATACTGGATTAGCTCTATTCATAGTATATCAAATCCCTACCTGAACTCTATCCTTCAAGACGATTGGAATTTATTCTAAAGAGGTGCACAGAAAGAAGGATAAAAATATTACCTACTTCGCTAGAACTAATTTCAGGAACCGAAACCAGCTCTTTGGAATACGAAATGACAATGGCGACCGTGACTTCCATGTAGCCTTGTTTGGAAAGACGAATACGGGTAAGACAACGACCATGGAGACCTTCATTCGCACTGACATGGATCGAGGGGCAGGAATGACGATTTTTGACGTACACGGCGATCTGATAAAAAGTGTATTTGCCAATGTGCCAGAACACCGAATAAATGACCTGGTATACCTCGATATCCCTAATGCCAATAACACAATCGGCTATAATCCGCTTCGCAAGGTCTCCTACGAAAAGCGTGGCCTTGTGGCCACCTCAATTCTCGAAATCTTCGAACGGCTGAATGATAGTAAGTCGTGGGGTCCCAAGCTATCTCATATACTGTTGAACTGTCTCCTCTTGCTATTAGATCAAAAAGAGCAAACGACACTACGCGATGTATTACGATTGTTCCGGGAAAAGGAATTTCGCAGGAGGTGTATCAAACAGGTGGTAAGCGACGATGTCCGAGAATTCTGGGAAAAGGAGTTTCCCAACTACTCGCCAAAGTTTGATCTGATACCTGTTTACAATAAACTTCAAGGCTTCCTCTCACTTCCGGCACTTAGAAGAGTGTTGGTGGATAATGCGCAGAACAATATTTCGCTTCGAGAAATTCAGGACCACCAGAAGATTTTACTGGTCAATTTGAGTAAAGGTGAGCTTGGTATTGCTGGAACCAGATTAATCGGCTCACTGCTGTTGACGTCCATTATGTCAGCCGCCTTTAGTCGTATCGATACACCAATTGAAAAACGGAAGAAACACTTCGTGTATCTGGATGAGGCACACAACTTTGCAAACAACCTATCGCTGGCAAGTATGCTAGAGGAGCTCAGAAAAATGGGACTTTCTTTGTTTTTGAGTTTACAGTATGTCAACCAGGTGGACCCACAGGTGAGGGATGCTATTTTTGGAAATGTGGGGACCATAATCTCGTTCAGGGTTTCCCATGATTCGGCCCGATTTTTACATTCTGAGTTACACAAAGAACACAACAATCTAGAACCGGGAGACTATGTTCTTTTACCGCGCTTCCATATTTATCTGCGTCTCATGATCGATGGAACTCCAAGTCGAGTCTTCTCCGCCGTTACACTTCGTTACGAAGACCTGCCGCCGTAAGGACTCTATACTTCATTTTCCCATTGAATGATACTATGGGAGAACTTAAAAATTAAATAGATATGAAAAGTAAATTAGTCCCGGACGAAAAATGTATGCACGAAGTGGGAATCGTGTATAAACGACCGCTTTTAAAAGATACACCGAAAATAACGAATTCACAGGATGTTGATACCCTGATGAGAAAGATCATGGATTTGGACACTATGGATCACTGCGAGAGCTGCTGGGTATTACTAATGAGTAATAGCAACCATGTCCTCGCGGCATCTAACTTAGGTGCGGGCGGTATCAAAGGTGTTGTGGTACCAGTACAAACGGTATTCCAGCTAGCAATTATAGCACATGCCAGTAGTATCATACTGGTCCATAATCATCCTAGTGGTTCTTTGAAACCTTCAGAAAGTGATCTGAAGCTAACAAGCAATGTAAAACAAGCAGCCGAGTTTATGTCAATCACGCTTCTAGATCATCTAATTATTACCAGCGAAGGATACTTGAGTTTAGCAGATGAAGGTTTGTTATAATAGAAACAGCATCGTACAGGTGCTGTTTTCAATAGGTAAGGTGTATCGCATCCTTCTGTGTAAATTTAAATTTACCTTATACACCTGATAGCGAACTATTCGCTATTTACTGTAGGTGACATGATTAGATGGTATCGAAAGATGATGGCCGCAATTGAGAACTAGATGGCATTGTTAAAACCAAAAAGTATTTTACCCAATCAAACTACTCAACTTAAACATTGGCATATACATTGCCACTAAAATCACTCCTACTATAATCCCAACTACTAGGGTCAACAGAAAATTGAAAACGTTTGTAATTATCTGACCTTTATACTTTAACTCGGATGAGTACTGATCATACAATTTTTGAAATATAAATTCGGTTTGGTTGGTTTCTTCTGCCACCTTGAGGAGAGCAATCATTTTCTTGTCAAATAATGAATGCTTTGCGAATACATCATTTAGTTTCTCACCCTGGATAATGTCATGTTCGATCACTTTGAGGGAGCTTTCCAGGGGGTAGAAATGAATCATTTCTCGAGTTAGCCCAATACCATTTACAACAGGAATCCTGGCATTAGTAAGTAGTGCCATAGCCTGGGTAAATTGAATGAGATATACTTTCTTCAGATATTGTCCAAGTACCGGTATTTTCAGTTGAATCTTACCAATTATCCTATGATACCAATTTGTTTTTGAGAGCCACTTAAAGCCCGCAATCATTAATAATAAAATCATTAGAATGACTAAGCCATTTCCGTCTGCTAATTTGGATAGCTTAACAATCTGCCTGGTTAACCAAGGTAATTCAATGCGATTTTGTTTGAAAATATCTTCAAACATCGGAACGACATATCGAAGCATAAAGAATACCACAAGAATCGCGGTGAATAGTACTATAATGGGGTAGGACAGAGAGGATATTAACTGTCGTTTCAACTCATTTTTTCGTGCAAAGAACTCTCGAAGATCTTCGGTGATTTTTGCAAGTTGTCCCGTTCGTTCTCCGATTTTAATTGCCTGATATTCGTATGAAGTGAAGTGATCGTTGCTCTTAAGAGCTTCAAATAGAGACTTTCCATCAACAATGTCATGGGCAATACGCTCGACCAATTTCTGGTCTTTTTTCTTTTTCTGCATACCCGATATTAAATCCAGGGCTGTTTTTAAGTTCACTCCTGAATGTAAAAGGATACTCAATTCACCATAAAACTCTTCTTTGGACTTATTCGAGAACCTGGAACCGAATAGATTGATCTCCCGGTTAAATATAGAATCACCGTTGCTTTTTGACTTGACGGTCGTTGTGCCAGAGGTATTAGAAATTTTTAGTCCCATTTTCAATATTTATGAGCATGGCCGCATCATTCTTCTTGCTTAGAAAGGTGTATTTGTTATCCTGCCGCTCTCCGTAAACAATCTTGATGGCGTCGAAGTAACCATCAGCAATCAGCTCTCCGTTAAGATAGTAAAAGACAGTATAGTTACTATTGAAGACGGTATCTTGACCTCTTAATATAATATTCCCATCCAAATAATATAATATCGAATCCATGGCTGTTTTAAAGGATGCTTCATTCGATGCTTGATTAATTATTGTATTTCTATATCGCTCGAGGTCTACTGCTAATTGTTGCTCTAAAAGTTGGATACTCGTGTTATTAGAGTAGTTAGTTTGAATAAGTTGGATGTTTCGCCCAAACAAGCTAATTACAGAATACGCGAGACCAACTACTATGGTTGCAATGGCCAATCCCACTAGCACCTCATAAAGGGTGAACGCTTGTATTTTCTTAATTTTCCAGATCAAGGATTAGGTTTACTTCCGATTTTGAGTTTTTACTTATGGCTTCAAATTTCAGATCGCCATTAACGCGTTGAATTTGCACATCCCATAAGGTTGTTTCCTCGTAAAAAGGAATGGAAATCTTGTTGTGTTTAGCTAAATAGACAAGCTCGTTGACACGATTGTTAAATTTGAAATCATCATTATTTACTGTACCAGCAAAGACGTTATTCAGAGAGAGACTGGCAATAACAAAGACGATGAGTATGATCGCCGAGGCAACCAACGATTCAACTAGTGTGGCAGCTTTAAGTTTTTTTAGTACAACCATTTCACAACTCCTTTCGTTTTGTTTTTCAAAGGCAAGCCACAAAAACCGGGATGCACTTCATTTGCCATGATCTTACCGTTTAGAATGTAGTTCATATATTTTGAACCATATCCGTCCACTACAAACCGATCTGTGTATACAGTTCCCCTAACAACACCCTCAAGCTCTAAATTACCTATACAATATACATCGCCTTCAACAATAGAACTCTCTTCTATGACAATACTCGTATTGGTGTGATCTTGTAGATTTCGTTTGGGAAAATACATGATATTACCCTGAATAAAGGAATTTTTTGATAATATAATAGGTTCTTCTCCTTCTGGAACAGGTATTTTAAAATCGATATTTGAATCTTCAACCACCACTGAAGAGGGGTAAGTGAGGTCAACATTTTCTTCGATGATTATTTGTTCACTTGCTAAAAAATGCACGGTACCTTTAAAGCCGGACTTAACAACTATCTTGGGAGCGACCACTTGGATATCTGTGAGTTCAGCAAACCTTTCCACGATGATCTGTGTTTCGCTTTTAATAATGATATTACCAATATATTTACCCGAAAGTGTTATCGGTCCTGGATTATATACCAGCCTACTTGGTTGCAGAAATGAATTTGCATTAAGATCTCCTTGACTTATACCTTCCAGCCCCGAAAGGTATCCTGGATTTAATAAGGAGCGTGTGAATATAATCCAACCATCATCGATTTGAGGTAAGGACCTGGAACTTCTTTTAATTTGTCCCTCGACAAGCTGGCTTCCTGAATAATTAATGTTATTTATCCTCCCTGGTTTGATGCTCTTGTCCGATAGATAAGCATCACCTTGAATCTTGGTATCGCCAACCACCGTAAGTGGAGCGTCATTATTTGAAACATACAGGGAAATTGGCGGTGATTCCGTTCGCTTTCCAACCAGTCCTATTTTTGAAAATGATTTAGACTTGACCTCACCTGTAGATTCTATTAGTGCATACGCTCCCCAAAACTTTTTCTTTATCGTTGTCGTTCCATTCTCAAATGGAACGACCAATGAATCACCAATATCTTCAGCTGCACTTAATCCTATATTAAATCCGATTTTGGTTTCCTTAATCGCCGTTTTCATAAAACCGGATTGGGTATTAAAAAACTGGTGTGTATAGGAGAGTGTAAGAAATGAGCCCAGAAGAATGGCGACGATAACGGAAACCAAAATCGCAAATTGAAGTGCAGAAGCATTTAGTTTCTTTTGTAACATTACATTCTTTCAAATTCTTTGATTTGACCCTGGTAACTAAGCCTTAAATAACTGTTATTTCCGCGAATCACCCTTACGTCTTCAACGACATCCCCTTTTCGCATTAAAATCTGCTGGCCGTTTACTTTGACAATGAATACCCTTGACGTGGAATTGTTATCCGAAACAAGTCCGAGGTATTCAATATTGGGCCACTTGATTACGTTATTGACCCTTTTAGATGGTTCGATGTTTTCGGGGACAGATGATCTATATGCGGTTCCAAGAAAAGGATCTTTCTCAACAGGCAATAAATCAAACTTTTCCTTTGGGTTTGATTTAGGTGGTGTAAAGGTAGGTGCGGAAAGTTTTTGATTATTCACTGAATCCGATGAGCACGAATCAAAAACTCTAAAAAAAACTAATGCATAAATCACTACCACAATAGGTAGTAAAATGGCAGTTATTTTTTTGTTCTTCAGCATTATTCATTTACTGTGAAATTAAAGACTGCACTGTCGTTGCTTAGGTTCCCAGCCTCATCATATGCTCGCATAAACCAGGAATACTCGTCATTATCAAGATTAGTTGAATAAGGCGAGTTGACCTGCTCTTTTATTACCAGATCGGTAAGATTTACGTCCCTGTAGACGAATAAACTATCCAATTCATTACTTCCAGAAATAGGGTCTCTCGTCCATTCAAAAGTAACATCCTGGGAATTTAGTACAGAACCATCAGCCGGAGCCGTTAATTGGGGGACATTGGGATTGGTAATATCAATTAAGATATTCCTGGCAGTGTATAAAGTTGTTTCAATTCCATTCTCTGCTCGAACCTTCCATATACGTTCACCTTCTGTAAAAGTCACTTGCAGGGTCGTGTCCTGTGTTGCCAGTTCTTGTAACACATTTCCACCGATCTCGATTACCTGGGTTCGATACAAGGTTGCCCCTTCCACAGAATTCCACTGAAGCAATTGGGATTCTTCGTTGGTAACCAAGTTGTTCTGAGGAGCAATTAAAAGTACCGTGTTGCCTGAAAAATTTGGAACTGGGACTATACTAAACCGGGCAGAAGAATATTCAGTTGAATAGTTGCTGTTCTTAGCACGAACACGCCACTCATAATTCCCGACATTCATATTTAGCTCTTTGAAAGTGATGGAATCCTCTGTATTTAGCAATAGCTGCTGTGTGTTATCAAAATCTGGCGTTGCTACTTGAATTTCATAGCTTGTTGCGTCTTCCACTTCTTCCCAGTCAAAAAAAACAGTAGTTGATGAAACTTCCACACCATCCGCCGGTGCCAACAGAACAACACTTCTATTACTAATATCCGGTTCAATTAATAAGCCCCCGTCATCACAGGAATAGAGAAATAATACAATGATCGATACAAGTATTGGCCTCAATTTCATTAAAACTTTATTTGACTTTTTCTTTCCGCCTTACGTGCTGATTTATAGGTACTGTTGCCGCAATCAACGTCTTTTGGAACCAGGTCCATTATACCGACCTTGTATCCACTTTTAACGCCCCAGCAAAAACTGTGCGAATCATAGTCGACGATATTCATTTGCGAGAATTCAATTTGGTAAAAGATCTCGTTCTCTCTTCTTAATTCAATTGACAAGGTACGCTCTTTGGATTGAATTAAGTATGATTCATCCGAATTCTCAATTTTACTCTTTATTTCTTCCGGGAGATCCACAAGAACTGAAGTGACAATTGAATTATTTTCTGACAGTTTCAAGTAAGACAACACCTCTTTATTCTTATTGAGTTGCTTTAACAAAGTAACAAAATCCTTTATTTCGATCGAGGTCAGAACACTATCCCGGTTCTGTTTTATTTCTATTGAATCTTGCTTACTGAAGAGAGTACGCTTTTTGAATGTAACATAAGAGATCTTGAGTCTGATTGGGGTGCTTAACTGTACGACCGTTTTTGGATGATTCACTTCTTCCAGTAGATAGTCTGAAAACACTCCTATTGTCCCAAGTTCAGGTAAAGATCTATTTGAGGTTTTAGAATATTGAATTGATTGACATGAGCTGATTACAAGTAATAACAAAACGAGGTTCAAATTCAATAATCTCTTAACTGACATACCAATAATTTACAAAATTCTATAGTTCGTAAGCAAAACAATCGAGAGTAGCACCAAAGTCAATATTTTCTCCAGCGTTCCTACTGTCGAAAAAAAGATAATCACAAGTTTCATTTGCGCCTATAGTACCACATATTCCCGGACCGGAAATCGTATGAGGTATCCCGTTAATATTCATAATGAATTTTGGTTCTCCATTTACTGTGCTCGATGTATTGTTTGTTATTTTAGCCGTTAGTCTATAGCCGCGTTGATTATTATTTTCTACCGGTTGAAATGAGGTTTGAGATATTGTGACCTCTGGGATTTGCATCACGGTAGCACAAATCTCAGCCGTAGGATCACTTTCGGCATTGTCATCATCACTTTTGCATGAAAAGGTAAATAATAGTATGAAAACCGTAAAGGCGTATAATAAATATTTCATGAGGAAGATTTGAAGTTTGTAGAGGTTAATTTAACGATATTCCTAATAGTAAAGAAAAGGTGTTGATTTGCGTTTCGGTTGTACTCTCGTTTATGTCGATTAAGCTATAATGATCTCGAAGTTCGATGATGAAATTGTTCTTTTCAGAAACGGGTATCAGAACACCGATACCACCGGCAAGCCCGCCATCACCCTTAACATATAAGGAGGTTTGATCTTCGTCATTGAATTTCGCATTTAATAAATAGCCGGCATAACCTCCTAGGTTAAAGAATATGAATACTTTGCCATCTTTAAGAGTGTATCTTGCCATTAACGGAAGAGACAAATAATTATAGTGGAACTTGTCGTTCACATTTACTATCTGCTGGCCTCCACCGCCAGGGAGAATGATCTGTACATCAAAATCTGAAACAATAGTCTTTCTCTCATAACTCAATCCGGAGATCAACGACCATTTTTCGTTTAACAGATATTCTCCTTCTATGCCTACTGCAAAACCTACTCCAGACTTAAAATCAGCGCCAAAAGTGTTATTGACGTAGTTTGAAAGATTTATTCCGGCACGAATATTAAACGTAAATTCTTTTTGTGAAAATGAGGAAATTGAGCATAGGAAAATGCAAATTATCAGATATTGAGCTAAATATTTACTCTTTAAAGAATTATTAATCATTAGTTATAATTCAATTTGTATTTTAGATATCATCTGGACTCAAAAATAGAATTTGTAGTGAGTCTTTATCATTCTTCACGGAATATACTTCAAATAGAAACCTCTTATTTTCATAAATTTTCATTCTTCGTGTTCTCAGGTTGCTTCTTAAGACCTCAATGTAGATTTTTTTAATCTGAATCGTATCAATTTTATTGGTTTTCTCAGTCGTTAAAATGACGTAGCCTTTTGGGAGACATTTGTCAATAGAAAGTTCAAAGGAATTATCTAAGCCATAATTAATTCTCTCTATTTCTTCAATATCTTTTTCGTCTACATTAGTATCTGAACAAAATGGATCACATCCATTTAGCAAGGTACTTGTAATGAAGATTATTGAAATATATTTTAAAATCAATTTCCCCATAATGAATAATGAAAACTGTCATGAGCGCCAAGCAAATTATTATAAACGTCTTTCCATTCAAAAGCAGTATCACCTAACCCAAATATAGCTCTATGAATTGATCCATCTCTCCAATTGCCAATATCTCTTCGAATATTCTGTATTTCATTAGATTGAGCAATTGAAGTCCCTAGCCACAACCCGTATCTTCGAGTAGATATAAAAGTGGCGGCACGGTGTTCAAATGCATTGTTTACTACTCCACCGTTGTCGGGTCGCAATATATTGTCACGCCAAGCTACCAGTTTCAATGCAAAATCAACTGATTCATATTTCTCTGCCATATAATTTACTCCCCGTCCGTATTGATCATAATTAGGCACTAATTTATCAATCTGAGAATAAATGAATTCAGCGCTGTAGAGATCAAAGTTTTGTACAAATCTAATCATTGCATGATCCCCAGAGAATAAGGCGTCATTTCCGATAGCTCTAAATAATAAACCTAAATACTCATCAGTATAATTTCGTGGACCAACACCCCCATCATGGAATGGTTTTATTTGTTGAAACAAATCATCATTAATGAAAAGTAATTGATCAACTCCGTCATTTACCTTTATTCTTTCTCCTGTATCTACGTTTAAATATTCTGTAGGTGGCGAATATCCCCCATCAGGATCTATTCGGGTAATCGGGTTATTACCCATTCCAAGATATGGAGAATTAAATTGATTTGCCGGATCGGTAGTCAACCACCTACCAATTCGTGCATCCCACAGCCTTAATTCAAAGGCTTCCATCCCAGTTTCAGAATCTTTTTCCTGGCCCTGGTAGGCGTAACGATATTCGCCTTCAATATTTCTTCCAGGCATCGGCATACCAAAGGGATAATAATCCTTATATGCTAACATAATAGGAGTGTTGGTTGTTGTTACATCGGTAACTTTTATATTATCTAGATAATAGATGTTTTCGACTAAATCGTAATTATTTGTTAGGTTAAAGGAAAGGTAAGAAGTACCTGTGTTCAATGCTGTATAGCTAAAAACATATAATCCATTTTCTGTGGCGGTGTTTACTGTATATACTCCAACACCTCCTGTATTAGCCACATACTCAAGATGATTGGCAGTTTCATCGAGATCCACTTCGAACTCAATACTGTATGTATTACCGGCGGTTACAGGAAATCCTATAGAGATCGAATTTGAAGGACCACTAGTTACTTCGGCTTTTAGTCTCTCATTGGTAGTATCAATGCTTAATGTTGTATTCGTACTGCTCCAACCGAATGGGACCGACGAGATCCCGTTAAAATCTTCATCGTAAACAATAGTTGAATTACCATCTCGCTGAATTACTGCTCTCACATTTCCGAGATGGTCGGCAAGCTCATATTTGAACAAATTGTCGGTATCTGCAGATCCGAGCCTAGATTCTCCATATATTGGATATTCCAGGTTCTGTACGACCGTTTTGCTTCCCGGGATATTCGGCAAGTTGTAAATTGCGATGGGTCGTCCAGAAGCATCTCTTACATAATATGTTTGTGGATTAGTCCCACTATCCGTAATAACCTTTTTCTCTATCCTATGCCCTCGGTCATCATAGTAAAACTCTACTTGCTCATCACTATCGCTAACGGTAGAAGCAATAACTTTAACGAGTCCATTGGCATAATAATCATAGGAGATTTCGTCCTGTTGATTTAGTATTAGTTGCCCAATGGAATTATATGAATAATTACCAGGACCTTGATCTTTAATGTCACCATCATTCCCGGAGTTTCCGGATGTATCATCAACATATTCTAGTTGATTCGTGCCGGAATCATAATTGTACTGAAGTATGTCCATTTCATTACTTAAGCCCGAACCCTTATTTCTATTTAGCGTTAAAATATTGCCATTTGAATCGTAGTTAAGATTAAACACTTTGTAGTCATTGGCTAACGATGGTGAATACGTTCCCCCCAGGTTTACAGTACCGAAGGCAGCGCTTTGCAGCCAATTTCGGTTGTTGTATTCGTATAGATAACTGTTCTGAGTACCACCTGAGTTCAATCCTTGCGTACCCCATCGTAATCCTTTAATGTTTCCATCGTATCGGTCATTTCCACTGGTTGAATAATTTATGTTGCTTCCAGTGCGGGTGTAGTCTCTTTCGTGATAATCAATTAAGAATCCAAAGGCATCATTTTGGTCAGATCCTGGATCGTAACTACTATTTAACCCTGGATGATTAATGGCTTTTAATTGGCCGTTAAAAGTATAAGTATAATCGATACCTTGTAATCCTTCAGCTAGTTCAACTCTTTTTAATTCTCCTGTTTCATAATAAAAGTAGCGGGCATGTTCTATGAAATTAACATTATCGCGTGATGTCTCCACTTTTGTTAACTGCCCCAGTTCATTATACAAATACCTGTGAACAAATCTTTCCGTTGGGTCCTCCAATTGGTATACTAGCTTTTCAATTTCACCGGTTGCTTCATCGTACACATAATCAATTGTCTTTGCACCCAGTCCATTAACAAATTGAACCATCCATTCCACACGTCCGTATACATCATAGCTGAACCATGTTGTGTTAGTTTCAGGATTCTTTGTGTAAGTTTTAGATACATTTCCATCTACAAATTGCTGTACCCTGGGTACTGTTTCTGCCATAGGTGGAGGATAGGATCCATAAAGAGCACTTTGTAGTGCTTCCGTATCTTTAATATCATAAACCGAAAAGGTTTGCTCTTTACAGGTTAACGGATCCACTACCCAATCTCCAGGCGGAGGTGGTGTCGTACTTGGGGCAGCGTTTAATTCACTCATAACCATATTGGTCACCGCTGCACCTTCAGTATATAACGTTCCATCCACTAACATCGAAGGAAAGGTTGTCAATTCATCATCCCATGCTATCAACTGATGTATTACTTCATCATTCTTCTTAAACATCAATTCGTTGTGATTTCGCTCAATGTGGAATTCATCGATTGATGAATAATAAGTAACATTTTGAGCTAACGTCTTACCTTCGCTCAATATGGAGACTTGGTTGTTTGAGAAATAGAGGCCGTACTCTATTGTGGTATATAGACCATCTGCGTTGGTTTCAGAAATGCCTACAACACCTTCGGTATTAATGCTGAAATTAAACGAGGCCACAAAGTTACCGTTACCTGTGGCTTCATTTGATACTATTCCAGAGTCATTCCAACTAGTTACTCCTATTTTGGTGAATGTACCCGGCCCTGAAGAGATACTATCTTGAACTACATAAGTAGGTATCAGTGTAGATACAACCGGAAAATAAGGAATCTCACTTTCGCTCACTCCACTTTCGATGGGGCGTGCACGATTATCATAATTGGTGTACGAAAACTCATCAAGAGCCAGTTGTTTTGAGTTTCTGGAAAATCGAATCTGCCCATCCTCACGGTAGATAAAATTGGCACTGCCTTCATCGGGACTCGATGTATTGTTAAGTTCTTTCAATGCGTTATGAGTATATAAACTGGACATTCCATGATTTGGAGTTCCCGTTCCCAAGTTTAAAGCAGAGACATCAAATCCTAATGGCTGAATTGATTTCTTAAGATTATTTGCAGTATCGTGATAATTTAAGGAGTAATCAAAATAATTGACTTTATAGCGAATACCTTTTGCACCAGGGTCGTGATTTATATTCCCTGATGAATTAATCGTTAACATAGTCTTGTATCCATCTAAGACACTATGTTCAATGCGGTATACATGACCACCGCTCATTGAAGTTATAGGCACGGGATCTCCGGTTCTAATGTCCCAAATATTATAGCCTGAAGTTCCACCGAGGAATTGAATGTCGGAGTTCAATATCCCAGTTGGGATATGAACATCAATGTAACCTTGTTCACCTATAACTGAGACCACCTCATACTTAGTTGGTCCTCCAGACCTGGCCGTAGCCATAACGTTTCCTTCTAAATCTGAGAATGAAACTACCTCATTCCCATTTACATCAATCACGACAGTTTTATAGGCTCGATGCGTAATCAATTTGGTATTTGGATCGTCCGTTAAAGGTGCTAGATTATTGGCCAGGAACCAACCTTCAGAATTCTCTGCGAAGTAATCCGTTCCAAATGCATAATACAATTCTTGGGTGGCGGGCATCTCATAGCTGAAGCCTTGTGGGAATCCATCTTCAGGATCAAGAATGTCACCGTCGCCATTTAAATCCATTATTTTTCCACCGGAAATCATTCTTACGTTTCCAGGATTCAGCTGGTCAAAAACCGTTCTACTATATGGACGGCCGAAGGCGTTGTCTTGATAGGGTTCAATAGAGTTGTTCACACCGTAATACCAACCTAAAGTTCCTGTAGTCACATCATCCAGAACTGGCGGTTTCTCTGGGTCCCATTCCAATTCTGTGTTGGTCACTTGAGTCCCATCAAATTGAAGAATAAAGTCATCTTCAAAAGTGAAATTTTGAGAAGTCCCATCTAATGGAGCACTAAGAGATTCCAAAGCAGGTCTGCCGAATATATCGTATCGGGTTTCTGACGCCCACGTTCTATTGGTTAGAAAATCTCGAGATAGGACCTGAGTAGGTTTAGCAAGGCAATCAAAATATACAACGTCCGCTGTGCGCATTTTACCTGAGTTGTCGTATGATTTCGTTAATAACCAATTCCTATCAGAATCTGTTACGGCAATGTCCGGATTTGTATCCGTTGTGAAGCTATTCGCGTTGATAGTAAATGACACATTATCGGTATTCGTTCTTATTGCAATCCTTACATTTTGAATATAGTTATCTGTAACTATTTCTTCAGTACCATTGTATTTCAACAATATTTTATTGGCATCCAATTTTTCCAATCTGATGGTGTCGCTTTGTTGTAGTGATACACTCGACAGAACTGTGATATTACCATTTGGCCCTTTGAAATAAAGTTCGTTCGAAGGATGGTAATAGGACAATGAATAGCTATTGTCGTGGACATCAAACAAACTAAAGGCATCCTCATACGTTAAGTAAAATGACATTGTATTTAAACCCGTTTGAGTTTCAATGGCCTGTCCGTTCAATTTAAAGTTTGTATACTCAACGTAACCTGTTTCATTGGTGCGTAATTCGCTATGGGAAAGCGAATATGATTCACCACCGCTCGCCAAATCACTCTCTATTTCATTAGTTAGTGGATCAATAGTCAAATCGTTAATTTCCTCCCATGCGATCTGTTGAGATAGACCTAAAGTAGGAATGCATAGTGTAATAATTAGAGTAAAGCTTACTATTCCGAATATGTTTTTCATAACCTACTTTATTTATAGTTCGTTGTAAATTGAATTCTCATCCTTCACATCATCATCCTCAACTATCTGGCCAATACTGGTGTCTGTAAGTTGGACCAGGACATGACCTAAATCACCAGGTAAATTATTATAGGAATTATTATAAGTAATACTAAAATCCAGATAGTTGTTCACCCCATCGGGTATAGGCGGTGTTGCGTAAACATAGTACGGAGGTGTTGTATTATCAACTGGAATAGAATACAGCACTGTGCCATTGGAGCTTATTTCTACAACGCCACTTTTATATTGAGGATCACAATTTTGAGGTGGTTGATTGGTGCCACAACTAAATTCGATCATAAATTCTACAACGGCTCCTGGGTCTCCTTTTAGCTTAGCAATGGAACCTGCCACTCCTCCATTCTCCGTGATGTCGTAAAAATATACGTCGCCTCCAGGGACAGGGTCTCCGCCCCCCGGATCAATGATTTTCCCTTTATAATTATAGACAAACTCTTTAGCCAATTTAAATCCTCCATTAATAGAAGCTGCATTCGCTGTTTCTTCAAAAATTCTGATGAGACGCCCTCCATCGTCATATTGAAACTTGGTTCCCAGGTTCTTAGCATCAAAGGAGAAAATCAACTCATCGTAGTCATTGTATACATAGGTGTTAACACCTGATTCAATTGGATGTAAGCGGAAATCATCTAGGTACATTTCACCATCATCTGATGTGATATATAATTCCTCCTCGTTGGATTCTAGTAAATCAACATAATGGTTTTTAAGCACCCAATTTCCAGCATAAACCGTTTCACCATTGAAAACAGCCGATGGATTGGTATTATGTTTAATTCTGATATTGGTATGATTATCCTTGTGTACCCAAACCGAAACTTTGTATGTTCCATCGCGGTGTTCACCCGATTTGAGGACGGTTTTATTTGCGATTCCCCAAGTATTTATCTTGAGTGAATAATCTCCGGAATGTGAATACCTGGCACTTTGTTGTCCGGTAGAGGTTACACCATTTCCAACATAGGTGGTTCCTGAAATGTTCTTAAAATGTTCGGCATTACTTGAAAAGATTTCGTTGTATCGCGCACTACCCGTGAGGACAATATCAGAATTGTTATTCCATCTTTTCGAGGAGACATAGTTATTATTGATGTCTTTTGTCTCCATAGGCATGGAAAAACGATCGTACATCGTAGTTTCTGAGATTTCCTTCCATGGACTCGGTTGACTTGTAACTCCGATGGTCCAGTTGAATCCGTCATGCGTTTGTAAGTCATATCCATTGTAAAATCCTCTATTATTTATATTCCCGTCCCATACAAAGGTTTTGTGTTGTTTCCAAATCTTTTCGTTTGAACTTGTTGGTGTTGTGGATGTTCCATCTTCATTCTGATAAGTCCATACATTACTCCATGTGGAAATTCCGACACCATTTGGACGCCAATCCAAATTATCTTTGACGAGTGAATACGTCATTGCTATTTGAGATAGCATATTTCGATTAGACTCATCGTCCACTTTTGATCCCATGTTATATGGAACTGCACTTCCTCCGTATTCTGGAATTTGATATGCGGGGATACTAATGGATTTGTTTATATCACCATTACTATTAACAAGTGTATTCTCCAATACCTGGCCGGTATAAAAGTCATAGTTATCATTATAAACAGTCGTCTTGATAGAATTACTTAACGTACTAGAAGATTTTAGGACACTGGGGACCTTATTCCTTGTGGAAGACGTTAAATAGTATTGATCCTCAACTCCATCCTTCCAAACCCATTTGTAGTAATCAAAGGTTTCTTCTATGGTACCTTGATCGACGGTGGTCAAGTCTTCATATTGATTATCCGTCGATGATATTAATTGTCCTTCTCTGTTAAATACTTTCTTGGATTCTAATCTTCCTAAAGAGGCAAGATTGTCTTTAAGCTCGATCTTGGCTTGCATAACATTCACTTGCTCGCTATTCAAAGTAGTATTGGTGTTCTTATTGAAAGTCTTATCTAATTCTACGAAATCTCCCAAAGTGAAGCCTGTTGAAGTTAGTTGCATGGCTTGAAGAACTTTGAACTTATATTGAGTGGTCATCAGATAATCTGTACCATCAAATTGATCCTTGACAGTTACAAATTCATACATAACAGAAGGTGCAGGTAAAGCGCTAATATATTTCACCCTTTTTTCCCTTTTTGACGGAGCATATGATGTGATGCCTGATGATAAACCTGAACTTGGATCGGTGTATGAATAATCCGTCTTATACTGATTCCCCATTTCATCCGAAACCGCTAAAGATTTGACTCTAATACCACCACCTATTTGGTTTAGAAAGTCTTTACTTGAATAAAATCTAATTTTAGTTCTGTGCGTACCGTTTGTGACTTCATCACAATGATCTGGTCTATATTCTTGAAGCCAATTAGCAGATTCAGATACTACATTTCCATAATTGTTATAGTATTGCCAATTTTCGTTATGACAAATCGTACCACTTCTTTCATAAGATCCAACAGAGCTTGTTGGTAATTGAAATTTGACTTTGGTAGAAGTTACTTCTGTTATTGAACAAACTTGATCAACATCGGCCACATATTCGCCTCCTCCTCCTGAAGGGTCTTTGACATACTGGATATTTACCCTTGAAGATTGCCCTAGCTGGAAATAATCATTGAAGTTAATATCTTCACCTGGTTCATTATCACCGTGATTTCTAAATTCTACATACTTAGATCCGCCTTGTGTCCCCGTAAACTTCATTTCAAACTTTTTATCAAAAATGAAACTCGAAACGGCCGCTTCTTGATAATAATCGTCCTCTTCATATTCGACTAGAATTTTACCCCCAGTAGGTGTTGTAATTTCATCTAAACTCCATGAATCGGGACTTACAGTACTATATCCCCAATCATCTTTATTCGCATTATTATATGGAGTATATGGATTTGAATACTTGAATTCATATGGTGGTATAACACTATTGTTCTGTTTCCCTGCTTGAACGACATTCAATAAAGTTAACTTACCCTGAAGATCGGCAGTTGAATTTGGAGAATTTCCGGCCATTGGGTAGAACGGATCGTAATTGAAGTGTATGGATTTTATCGACTCCTCATCAATATTAGGAGCATTTACCAAATCACCAGTATCCAATACGTTTCCATAGATCGCTCCCTGCCAACTAGGAACATCGTGAACCGTTTGAGATTGAGTAGCTAGAAGTCCTGCCTGAATATGATATAATTGAGCTGCCGTTGTAACTAAAATTTTACCACCATTTATAGGAGATGGTTGATTCGTGTTGGATTTAGACAATGTTGCTGCTGGATTGTTATTATCCACCAATATAATCTTATCGAGTTTTAGACTTTGATGCTTATGCGTCTCTACGAAAAAATTTACTTGTGAAAAGGCGTAGTTATATTCGTTTATTGATTGTGAAAAATTAAAATCATTGAACAAACCTAGTAAATAAGTAATACCATCGTCACCAGCTTGAAAACGCTTGATATGAATATCATCATACTCAATTGGGTTTGTTCCATCTCTAATATCTATTTCGGCAGACCAGTTGTCTTTACGAGGACTCTTAATGAAAAGGGCTGTATGCGTTCTTGTGATAACTTTGTCAAGATAATAGACTTCTTTTCTACCCCAATCAAATGATTTGGAAACTGTATTTTCTTCATAATCACTAACGGGAGATCGCCAAACGAATCCCTCACTCCACTTTCCGTAGTCAAATTTCACCCAATATCCAAAGTCGTTTTCATCCGGGACGTTGTTCCCATTAGCATCAATGTAGTCTGGTCCAGTAACCGCAGTAAGTAACCAATGGGTGGCGTAAGGTTGAAAATCTTCTTGTTCATGAAAAGCTTGGTTGATATCATCATCTAATTGAGCACTACGTGAAAATCTTTCACGCTGATAGACAGGTAGGGAATAGTGATATACTTTGCCATCCAATGCAGTAATTCTATATGCGCCGATTCCATCTTCAGGGACCAGACTAGTATTAGTTCTATCAAAATTCTCTGGTGGAATTATTAAAGAAGTGTTGTTGTTGATTTCAGAGTTAGTATAAACCTCAATGTACGATCCCTTGCGCAAGCGAGAGTTAGATTCATTATAACCATCAAAGTTAATCCCGTTCTTTAAAAGATCATCTTCAAGGATCATATTTTGGGGTTGAAAATCAAATATGCTATTATAATTGGTTCCATTCACCGGGATATTCCAATTGTCTGATTTTGTTCGCACATATGATGAAATCTCGTTGTCAAAATAGAAATGTATGTCAGAACTACTTATGTTACTGTCAAACCTTTTGTCGAACTTGTGAGAATTATCAGGGTAAAAATATCTTACATCTTCATCCAAAAATCCATTCTCATCTTCATCAAGTACCTTATATTGAAGTGGCATAACCCCTTCTTCTAGGATATAAGGTTTGATTGAGCCAGATATCCCTTGACCCGAGACCACATAACCGTCGTAGCTGAGAGATCCAAAATTTGTATTGTTAACTTCGTAGTTATCAATATCCTCGGTTAGTTCGTATCCATCAAAAGCAACTTTCTGATCAAAAGGAGTTTCGGTCAAAGAACCAGAAAGGTCCCCAGCATATAGCGCTCCATTGAAAATATTGTATTCATTCTCATATAACCAATATCTGGTTTTATTGTGAGAAAAATTTAAATTTAATGTTGTTTGGAGATCTGGAGTCAAAGGAATCGCAAAATTGAGATTTATGTTTTGAGAATATGTATTATACTTGGAAGAACCCGAATTACTTCCGTTGAGAGTTAAGCTTGAACTACCAATATTTGCCGACAAATTATTCTCTGAATTCAATGAAATTCCGGTTCCATGAGAGTTTAAACTAGCAGAAGTAGAGCCATTTGTAAAACTCTGACTTAGTCCTAAGGAAGCTATTTGTCCTGAATATTGTTGTATACTTCCCGCCATTGTTTGAATGTTGTTTCCCTCGTTCTTCAAAGTGGCATTAATACCAACTCCGTTTGTGCCGAGATTGCCTCCATAATTGATAGGGCTGTACATTGAGCCGTATGAAGCCGAGACTCCAACATCAAACCGGTGTGAATTTTCACCTCCTATGCTTCTATGGGTTGCGTAGCTCGCATACAAGCCTACAGAGTAACTTCCTGTCGCAGGATTTCCCCAACCGACGGAAATACCACCACCGTACGAAGAAGTCACACCTCCTTGATTATATATAGCGCTATACTTCCTTTCTCGTTTCCAATCATCCGGCACACCGGCCACAGATCTGTTAATAGCCCCTGGATTCAAATTCCAACCCAAGCCAACCCAAGAAGCCTCTTGTCCCATCGCAATTCCCGAATGATATGATAATCCTAGTGGATATCCTCCTTCAGGACTAGGTACTTCCAGAATTGGAAGGACGTATGTGAAGTCCCCACTGATCAAGTTCACCATATCAGTGGCATCAACAGGCTCGAATGAAGCTGCCTCCGGAGATGTGGGTCCATTATTAGATGCAAAAAGGACGTTTATAGGTAAGAAACTCTGTAAGAAATTTATAGTAAGAAAAACTGCGATAATTTTCTGAAACTTTTTTAGATTTTTCATGAGCCTAAAATTGTAATTCGGGTTGCTTTTTAATTTTTTCTATTGGAATTTTAAAATTCAGTTCTCCGGTCTTTAAACCAAACTCTTGAACAGTCAGATTGAGGTATTCTCCTCGAATCTGATTATGAGGGATAGGAAACACACACAATAATGAGCTCGATTTACTTTTGCCATAAGTTTTTGGAAAAGAATAGTCAAAAAGGTTGATGGTGTCACCCTGGGTTGTTCTTAATAATATATAATTCTTCATTTCAAACGAGAGCCTGTTCGAAAGTTGTCCATAACTAGATCTATCAACTGATCTTGCTAATAAGACATCATTTGACAAGGAAGAGAATGAAATATTGAAATAAAGGTAGTCCTTGAATTTTCTTCGGAGGGAGTCTATGGAGGTCTTGCTATTATCGTTGCCCTTAATATACTGGGAGACGATCAAATCATGCGGTCTGTATTGCACTTTCACGTCCACACCTTTTACAGATTTAGCGTGGGTATATTCGTTATCTGTGTCTTGAATATATGAGATTAATTCATCCCGCGAATCAAAAGTTCTTTGATCGCATGACAAAAACAACAATGAAATAATAAGTAAAACTCGAATGTCTCCCCTCATTTAAATTTTATTTTGTCTCGTATTGATTATTGAGGCCCTCCAAGACCTCTTCTGTCAGATCTGTGCTACTGTCCGCATACATTATATTACCGGAACCGCTGGCACCGAATATAATTCTGTAATTATTGACCTTGCCAAATTCTTTGATATAATCATTAATATCGTTTATTATCGTCTGACTTGCTTTTTGATCCTCCTCAGAGATTTGATTTTGTATGGCCTGTTGGTAATTACTTATTTGTTGTTGTTTGGTTTTTAAGAGTTCTTGATTAAGTTCAATTTCTTTTTTGGACATTGTTAATCGCTCACGCTCGTAATCTTTAATTTCATTTTGCCAATTACTAACCAAGCTATCCACGTTCGATTGCAATTGTTTGGCTTTTGACTCAAATTTTGCACGTTCAATTGCAGTCCGTTTATAGCCATCCATTAACTTGTTTACATCCACATAGACGAGTTCAGATGTAGATTGAAAATAGAAGAAAGAAAATATGCTAATTATTAAGGCGACTAAGGATATGAGGAGTGTCAGTTTTTTCATTTAGTTTTTCGAAAATTCATTTTAAAATACGTTCAATGCTCTCACAATCCATGAAAGAATGTACAAATGGTAACATTCGCATCATAACCGATAGAATCAACTACAAAAGCGTCAATTGAACTTAAAAAAATACGGGGAGTCAGAATTAAATTTTCATTTAATCTATGTTAAAGAAATCAAAAAATTAATTAAAATCCTAACTTTGAAGATGAAAAATTCATTAATTTTTTCAAGTCGTTTATAATAAGAGATTTATGAAAATTAAAAGTAAAATATCTGCCTTTACCCTAAATGAAATGCTATTGGTTCTTGCCATAATTGGGATATTACTCTTGATCGCTTTGCCACAGTTCATGCCTCTTATCTCCAAAACAAAGGCCCAGGAGGCGAAGATTCAATTGAAACATATTTCAAATCTTCAAACCCAGTATAGATACATTAATTCAAAGTACTCCATGGATTTTGTCGATATAGATTTTGAAGAGCCAAAAACCGTAGAGGAGGGGGGCACGGCAAACTACCGTTATGAGTTGCTACAAGCTTCAACCACTTCTTTTAAAGTTAGGGCAGAAGCGGTCGTGGACTTCGATGGTGACGGGATATTCAATGTGTGGGAGATTGACGAAAATGGGAATCCCAAAGAGATAATCAAAGATTGATGATATGGCTTGTTAGAATCCTGATTTCACTTTCACTGATCATAGTGATCTACCAAGATTTTAAGGAAAGAAAAGTATGGGCCTTTCTATTACCTGTTATTGCGGGATGTGGTTGTTATTTATTTTTCCAAATGTCCACTATCGATTATTTTTTACTTTCAATAGCCGTTAATTTTTGTATCGTTTCAACTATACTAGGGATACTTTATTTGATCTCTAAGTTTCTGCTAAAAAAGAGAGCCTTTTATCAGGCAATTGGGTTAGGCGACATTCTTTTTTTTCTCGCAATTGCAGTTTCTTTTCCAACAGTTAGCTTTTTAAATTTCTTTGTCTTTGCCATTTTATTTACATTCGTTCTTAGTTTAATCCTGAAACGATTATTCTATTCGGCAGAAAAAACCATCCCCCTTGCCGGATCAATGTCAATTTTTATTTTGATTGTTTATTTAATTCACTGGTTTGGATTTTACCATACAATCTATCTGATGTAAATGAAAGAGTACGATATACCCGTATCATTAAAACAACTGATCACACCGAATCAGGCATTTCATTATCGTGTAGTTCCGCTCGAAGAAACTACGGAAGGAACAGTACTCTTATTGTCGGACAGTGAGAATATTACCGAATTGGCCGATGAACTTAACATAGTTCTTCCATATCCATGTGAGGTGGTTAAAGGAGATTCGGACAAATTACAATCCTATCTCACTTATAACTACAGGCAAAGCACTTCTTCGGGTAAACTGAGTTCAGATACTTTCCTGGAGCAACTCCTTCAAACTGCCAGAGATTATAATAGTAGTGATATTCACCTGGAGATATATGAACACCATTGCCGAGTTCGGTTCAGGCTCGATGGAAAATTAAAAGAACAATATTCCATTACACAGTCGGAATATCCACAATTAATTAATCAGATAAAAATACGAGCCGGACTCGATATTTCACAAAAGAGATTATCTCAAGATGGAAGGATAACGGTGAAAGGATCTTCGGAAGATTTCGATATCCGTGTTTCCACTATGCCCACACTTTATGGCGAAAAGGTGGTTCTCAGGATTCTGAAGAGAGATGCACGGGCAGTTGAATTAGAGGAATTGGGTTTTAACAAAAGGGAACTTAACCTGTACCTAGAAGGAGTAAAAAAACCTAATGGTATTGTACTTATTTCAGGGCCTACAGGTTCAGGTAAGACAACTACGTTATACGGAACCTTGAAATTGCTGAACAAGGAAGAAACTAATATTCTCACGATTGAGGATCCTATTGAATATACCTTAGATGGTATTAATCAGGTTCAGCTTAAGGAGGATATCGGATTTGACTTCCCAACAGCATTGCGGACATTTTTGAGGCAAGATCCGGATATCATAATGGTAGGGGAAATTCGAGATGAAAAGACAGCAAATATGGCAATTAAGGCGGCACTGACAGGTCATCTGGTACTGTCGACCATTCATACTAATTCAGCCTGGGCAACCATTTCAAGACTAATTGATATGGGTGTGCCTTCTTATTTGCTGGCTAGCACTTTGAACATGAGCGTTGCTCAACGACTGGTACGAAAACTTTGTGATGATTGTAAAAAGAGGGAAACCCCATCACCGTCTATATTTCCTGATAATTTTTCAGAAACTGAAAAAATTAAATATCACTATATACCAACAGGTTGTAGTAAATGTTATTTCACCGGGTATTCAGGCCGAAAGGCTATTTATGAAATCATACCGATCAATAATGAGGTACAAACTTTTATTAGGCACAACGAATTACGAATTGATCAATACTTAATCGACAACAACTTAAATACCTTGAAAAGTAACGCGGTGAAAATGATCGTGGATGGTGTAACTTCGGTGGAAGAGGTCTATTCTTTATTGACAAACTAACTTGATAAATGAAAAAAGGTTTAATAGCACTAGTGGTTCTGGCACTGTTTTCAACAACATTGTTTGGGCAGGACATTTCTTCCAGGATTAATACAATAAAAAATCAATTCGAGATCCTGAAAATAGAAAATCCGGGATTGAATGAAAGCGTAGATATTAATATCACCCAAACAACCTTGTCGAATTTCTTATTGGCAATTTCAAAGGTTCATAACCTGAATATTAACGTTTCTCCGGAGTTGAATTCTATTACTATAGTCAATAATTTTTCCAACGTTTCTGTCTCCGATATTATGATATTCCTCGTTAAAGAGTATAATCTGGACATTGATTTTACGGGTAACATTCTTTCCATCCGAAAGTATATTGAACCGGCCGAAGAGGTGAAAGAGAAAGAAGTACTGATTACCTATTCGCCATCTAATCAGACCGTTAGTCTTGATCTGAAAAATGATAGGTTAGATAAGGTTTTCAGGAAAATTATAGACGAAACCGGAAAAAATCTCTTGTACACTCCCGAAATCGAGAAGAACCCGCTTTCAATCTATATCAATAATGTGCCATTCGACCTTGCGCTTAATAAACTAGCCGAATCGAATAATTTGATCATGTCAATAACAGATGACGGTTTTTACATTTTTGAAGGAGCTTTTGTTGATACCGGTAGTTCAAGTGGGAACGTAAATTCACGACCTGTCAGACGGAAACGGACGAATTTCTACTATAAAATTCTCGACACTATCAGTAAGAGGGTCGAAGTTGATTTGAAAAATACTCCTATTGCAGATGTGATCTACACTATGGGCGAGGAGTTA
>QQUG01000156.1 GCA_008501705.1 Flavobacterium sp. | reverse complement strand
CTCTGCAAAAACAACATCACGCTGCCAGACACCACTGTTATGCCTGGCAACTGGGAGATCGGTATGAGCAATACAGAGTAAATGATGACGGAGAACCTTCCAACAGTGCCGGAGCACCCATTTACGGGCAGATACAGGCCTTCGAACTCACCAATGTATTGGTGGTTATAGTGCGTTATTTTGGGGGTACCAAACTAGGTGTTGGCGGATTGATCCAGGCGTATAAAACAGCCGCAAAGATGGCCCTGGAATCAAGCCGTATCGTTAAACGTACCATCAATCAATATTTTATCATCCAATGCGATTATCCCGAAATGAATACTGTGATGCGAATACTTAAATCGGAAAAAATAAAAATCACAGATCAGAAGATGGAATTGAATTGCACATTCAGGATTTCGGTGCGGGAAAGAGATGCCGAAAATGTGTTTCAGATCTTCAACGATCTGCACAAAGTGAGCATTAAAAGAGAATAATTATTCCTGTAATTTTTCAAGCAGATAATCGGGTGCGCGTTTCAACTTATTTGTTTGCATATCAACGAAAACCAAAGTTGTTGAAGCAGTCACTAAAAGTTCACCTTCGGCGTTGTGAATTTCATAATCGAACTCTATTCTTACCGTAGGAAGTTTCCTTAATGTAGTGGTGATGAAAATCTCGTCATCATAACGCGCTGGGAGCTTGTAATCTATAACAAGCTTTATAACAGGTAGTTTGATATTATTTTCTTCCATCCAACGGTAGGAAAACCCTAGTTCACGCAGCCATTCGGTTCGTCCTTGCTCAAGATATTGTGCGTAATTTCCGTAATATACAACACCCATTTGATCGGTCTCTCCATATCGCACTCTTAATTTTGTAATATTTTTTTTCACAAATAAAATGTCTGAAAGGGGGATATTTTTTGTAAGTTTATCTATGTAAAGGTATGCGAAAAAAAAAGTGAATATTCAATACCCTATATATTTTTTTTTTCATTTTTTTGTTCACATATTTGCAGTGTTAAGATAATGTTACGAATCGCTCTTTTTTCGACATTTTTCTTTCGCGTATAATTAACTAACTATACTTCAGCATTTACTATGAGCAAAACTGCGGAATCGGTTTGGAACAATTGTTTGTCCTTTATTGAAGATAACATTTCTTCGCAAGCGTACAAAACATGGTTCGAACCAATCAAAGCAGTAAAACTTACAGACAATGCTCTTAGTATTCAGGTCCCCAGCAAATTTTTCTACGAATGGCTGGAGGAGCATTACGTTAAATTATTAAAAGTTGCCCTTACCAAGGAATTAGGTACCAGTGCGAAATTAGTATATGTGATCAAGATGGAGAATACCTATGGTAACAAGCAACCATTTACCGAAAAGATCCCAAGTACCAATCGTAGCCAGGTTCAATCTCAGGAAGTAGATGTTCCTTTAAAGAACAAGAGTCCGGAGTTAAAGAATCCGTTTGTAATTCCGGGAATCCGTAATGTAAAGATCGAATCCCAGCTAAATCCGGGTTATAACTTCGACAATTTTCTGGAAGGTGAATCAAACAGACTTGCACGTTCTGCGGGTATGGCCGTAGCAAATAAACCTGGAGGAACCTCTTTTAATCCTCTTTTGATATTTGGAGGAGTTGGTTTAGGTAAAACCCACCTGGCACATGCCATAGGTGTGGAGATAAAAGATAAATATCCGGAGAAAACGGTACTTTATATATCTGCCGAAAAATTTACACAACAATATATAGAGTCTGTAAAAAAGAACAACAGAAACGATTTTATACATTTCTATCAGATCATCGATGTGCTGATAGTAGACGATATTCAGCTGCTTTCAGGTAAGGCAGGAACTCAGGATGTATTCTTCCATATATTCAATCATTTACATCAGAACGGAAAACAGGTGATCTTAACAAGTGATAAGGCTCCTGTAGATATGATCGATATAGAACAACGCCTGCTCTCTCGTTTTAAATGGGGGCTTTCTGCCGAACTAAACCATCCGGATTACGATACACGTGTGGCGATCATCAAGAATAAATTGTACAGGGATGGAGTTGAAATGCCGGAAGACATTATCGAATTCCTGGCGAATAATATCAAAACCAATATCCGCGAATTGGAAGGTGCTATCATTTCACTTATCGCACATTCGTCCTTCAACAAGCGTGAGATCACGATCGATCTCGCCAAGAAGATCGTTGATAATTATGTGAAGCACACCAAGCGTGAGGTATCTATTGATTATATACAGAAGGTAGTGAGCGAATATTTCCAGATGGATGTAGATACACTGCAATCTAAAACACGAAAACGACATATAGTTCAGGCCAGGCAACTTGCTATGTTCTTTGCTAAGAAATTCACCAAGGCATCATTAGCCTCTATTGGCTCCCAGATTGGTCAGCGGGATCATGCCACCGTACTTCACGCCTGCAAGACGGTAGACAATCTTTCGAGTACGGATAAGCAATTCAGAAAGTATGTGGAAGATCTGAATAAGAAATTAACATTATAGTTCAATCCCGCCACAGCGGGATTTTTTATTTGTGATGAAAACAAAAGTATTGATGGTTTGCCTTGGCAATATTTGCCGTTCTCCCCTTGCAGAAGGAATCTTGAGATCTAAGGTAGATACAGATAAAGTAATTGTGGACTCCGCAGGTACCGGTGGATGGCATGTGGGTGAACAACCCGACCCCCGAAGTATAGAAGTAGCAAAAAAATACGGACTGGACATCACCTATCAACGCGGAAGAAAGTTCTCGGCTTACGACTTCGAAACTTACGATCACATTTTTGTTATGGACAATTCCAACTACAGGGACGTAACCAGCCTGGCGAAAAATGAATCCGAAATTGCGAAAGTCCAACTTATCCTGGATGAGATCTTTCCTAATGAGAATGTGGATGTACCCGATCCCTACTATGGAGGCGCTTTCGGGTTTGAAAATGTCTTCAAAATGCTGGACGAGGCCTGCGATAAAATAGCAGCACGTTTATAACTTTTTTATTCCTGTGTATTTCGTTACTTTAGTAGTGCACCAAAAAAAATGCTGCTATGAAAAATTTAATCCCTCTTCTGCTATGCATACTACTACCTTTCCTTGCATCCGCTCAGCTTATCGAAATTGAACAATTCAATGTTGGCGGGTCTTTCAACCAGCCTGTAGATCTCCAAAATGCCGGTGACGACAGGCTCTTTGTTGTTGAAAAGGCCGGTATCATCAAGATCCTGAATTCGGATGGTAGTATAAATGCAACTCCTTTCATCGATATTAATTCTATCGTAATAAACCCAACCGGTGTGAATGATGAACGAGGACTCCTCGGACTGGCATTTCATCCCGATTATCTGAACAACGGATACTTTTATGTAAACTATATCGATAATGGTGGCGACACCCAGGTATCTAGATTTTCTGTAAATGCCGGAAACCCGGATATAGCCGATCCCGGATCGGAATTACCAATAATTGATTACATCCAGCCATTCTCCAATCACAATGGAGGTTCCCTGGCCTTTGGTCCTGACGGTTATCTCTATATCGCAGCTGGTGATGGAGGGAGTGCCGGTGATCCCGGGGACAGAGCCCAAAATACGCAACTCCTTTTGGGAAAATTACTTCGTATAGATGTGGACAATCCTGGCGGTGGAAATAACTACGGCATTCCCGGAGATAACCCTTTTGCAGGTAGCCCCACAGAGGCAGAGGAGATTTGGGCATACGGCCTTCGTAACCCATGGAAATTCTCCTTCGATAGTATGACAGACGATCTCTGGATAGGTGATGTTGGCCAGGGAGATGTGGAAGAAATGAATAAGCAACCCGCAACCGCAGCCGGTCTAAATTACGGCTGGAGATGTTACGAGGGTTCTGCACCATACAATACTAGCGGTTGTCCACCACCCGGCAGTCTAACCTTTCCGGAAGCCGAATATTCGTCCAGCAGCGGAAGTGGAAATTGTTCAGTTACCGGCGGATACGTATATCGTGGCAGCTTGTGGCCTGCGCTTCAGGGTCTGTATTTTGCCGCTGATGTTTGCAGTGGTAAACTTTTTACGGTAGATCCTGCCGGTACACTAGTAGATCTGGGAGGATACGGAGGAAGCTGGGTATCTTTTGGAGTAGATAACAATGATGAACTTTTTGTAGTGGATATCTCCGGAAATATCTACCGTATCATTGATGCGAGTATTGCCGGGGTGAACGATAACGAAGCTGGTGGATTCCATATGATACCTAATCCTGCTTCGGAAACTGTATCACTTCAAATTGAGAATGCATCTATCCGATCTTTAAAGGTGATGAGCATCTCAGGTAGTATTATTATTTCTGAAGACCAGATCGATAGTGTCCGTTTTGAGTTGAACGTTTCACAACTACAGCAAGGTCTCTACCTTGTTAGCATGCTTACCGACGACGGAAGACAACTGCTTAACAAATTGGTGATCCGGTAATCATGGTTTCTGAAAAAGGGAATCTATATCTAATACCGTGTACCTTAGGAGAAACTCCGCCTCTGGAAGTCCTGCCCCTGCTGGTGAAAAAGGCAGTAGAGGAGATAGACTATTACGTGGTGGAGCACGAAAAGAATGCCCGCAGATTTATAAAAAGTATCTCGCCGCGTAAATCGCAACCCGATCTGCAATTCAAGTTGATCAATAAATATACTGACGACTCGGAGATACCTGATATGCTGGCGCCTTGTCATGAAGGGCTGGACGTTGGAGTGATAAGTGATGCGGGATGTCCCGGGATTGCCGATCCTGGTGCTGCCGTGGTGGAAGAAGCTCATAAACAGGGAATAAAAGTGGTGCCATTGGTGGGGCCTTCAAGTATACTAATGGCAATGATGGCAAGTGGATTTAACGGTCAGAATTTCGCCTTTAACGGCTACCTTCCTATTGATAAGCGGGAGCGCCGCAAAGAAATTAAACGTCTTGAAAGGCTTTCAGAAGAATACAACCAATCCCAATTATTTATTGAAACTCCGTATCGAAATAACCAGCTGCTGGAGAGTATACTTGGTACGGTTCAGGGGAGTACAAGAATTTGTGTGGCCTGCGACATCACCTTACCAACCGAGTTCATTCTTACCCTGACGGCCGATGAATGGAAACAAAAAAAGGTGGATCTCAATAAAAGACCCACCCTGTTCATAATCCAAAAATAACTTACTATAAAACTTTAGCTTGTTTGTCTGCTTCTATCCAGGATGTATCGTATCCCGAAAATTTCTTCAGGTAATATCGAATGGATGTTCCAAAGGCATCACTAAATCCGATCTCTCCACCGCTGCGAAGGAATTTCTTCACATTCCCGGCACCGGCCAGGTGAGCTGCAGCTAGGATGCCAGATTCTGTGATCTTCACACCTCCAATAGTACGCCCAACATATCTATCGATATCACGACGTAGTATCCATTTATTTCTTGACGCATAGGCTGTAAAGGCATCTTCTTGCAACTTGGTGTCGTTTAAAAAACGATCTGAATTGTAGATACCGATCATGTTGAGGGTACCTTTACCAAATTGATATTTGCCCATATAACCATATTCGTTTATGATCTTATAGTTGTTTCGGGATTCTTTAAAGCCTAAAGCTTCTTTAAAACCAACATAGGTCTTACCTAAAAAAAGGTTGTAATTAACCTCCTGTTTCGTGATCTCAAATTTTGCTTCTGCTTCGGTTGGAACTGTAAAGAACAATTCCATCCCATCCGTATTGAAATAAGAAGTAGCCGACTTTTTCTTAAAGGAAAAGGTCGAGAAAGCTCCCAGAACTACGGTCACTAATAAACTAAATCGCAATAACTTACGCTTCATTCTTTTTAGCTTTCGATAGGTAATTTCTTACTTATCTCATTTCAGCCTGCAAATATACGACCGATACACCAATTTTTATATGACGACTGTTAATGTTTGTTAAGACTATTTATTGTGGGAATTTTCAACAAATCAGCTTTTTTTACTAATAATTGTAAAATTAGCATCCAAAGGGGTGTAAAATTGATAATTAGCTCAAAAACAATGAACTATCTTATTAACAATGCAATGTTGTTAAACCGTAAAATTTAACAGTTCATTTACTAAAATAATCGGTCGAAGTTAGAAAAAGTGACAAAACATTCTAAGAATCACTTATTTAAGGGTGATTATCGGTTTACACCTTGCCCGTTTATCCAGCGTACATATTCTGCTCTGTTTCGGTTATGTTGTGCGAGTGATTTGGCGAACTTATGATAGCCCGGGTTAGAGACATCTGCAACCATAAAGATATAGTCGTGATCCTCATGGTTAAGTACCGCATTGATGGAAGACATATCGGGCATAGTGATTGGGCCCGGAGGAACGCCTGTATACTTATAGGTATTATAAGGAGAATCCAGTTCGAGGTCACGGTATAAAACTCGTTTTATCACCTGGTCGAAATCATTTTCTGCCTTCTTTTTGGCATAAATAACCGTTGGGTCGGCCTGCAATAGCATTCCTTTCTTAATTCTATTTATATACAGCCCGGCTACTCTGGGCCGCTCATCTACTTTTGCAGTTTCTTTCTGAACTATCGCCGCCAGGGAAATAACTTGCTCGGGACTCAAGCCAATTGCTTTCGCTTTTTTTATCCGGGAATCATTCCAAAAACGATCATATTCTGTTTTCATTCGATCGCAAAATTCGATTGCTGTGGTATTCCAGTACAATTCGTAAGTGTTTGGCAGAAATATACATAAAGCCGTATCCTGGTTTAAACCGTTTTCAGATAGAAACTCACGGTCAAGCATTGCCTTAAGCAAGGAGACGCTGTCTGCTTCGATCTGTCTGGCCACAGTACCGGCAAGATCTTCAAGACGTTCCTGGTTGTTATATTTCACCTGCACCGGAATATTATTTATTCTAATGGTGTTGATAATGTCGTTATTATTCATTCCATTTTTAATAACATAATGCCCTGGCTTGATATGAGCCGGGTAACCCTTCCGGTTGGCGACTGCCTCAAAAGAAATATCGTCTTTTAGCAATGGACGTAGCTCTTCCATCACATCGGCGAAGGTTGCGTGGGTAGGTATATACACATGTGCTTCTTTATTCTCGAAGGCTGTATTAGGAGCAAGTACCGCACTATAAACAAACCAGGCGAAGATAGCCATGGCAACCAGTCCGAGGATAAGTACCGCCCAAATTACGCGTTTAAGATTCTTATTCATGTATCAATTGATAAAGTAATTCGCTTTTAAAACCCCTGGCCGCTGTTATCCCGTCCTTTTTTGTTTCGGCAAGTGGATAGCCTAGTTTT
>QQUG01000209.1 GCA_008501705.1 Flavobacterium sp. | reverse complement strand
AAAATTTACAATATAGCGTTAAAACAAAACCCGAATTATTTTGGATCTAATATCCATGATTTTTTTAGTTATAGTCTAGCTAATTACCTGGAGAACGGCTACAACAACCATATAATTATTTTTACGGATGGATATATGTATATGGGCGGTGAAAACCCAAAAAGAGAAGAGAATTCCGTAGGACATTTGGAAGGGTCCATTCTAGATCCATTGAGAGCAAGTTCGAATTGGGAAAAGAAACTGGTTTCTGAAAAATGGAAGATACTTTCTACGGGAAAGCAACTTCCAAATAACACTACAATTACATTGTTAGAGGTGACTCCAGACTGTATTGCTAATTCTTTAAACCCTAGAACTAATATCAAACCACTTCGACAGTGTCCTAACGAATTTAAAATTTTATCACGACTATGGACAGATTGGTTCATTGATATGGATGTGGATAAAAAAAATGTTACAATAACTCGTACTTCCAATAATCTAAATGGTGTGAAGTCAATTTTAAATGAGTTATTCGTAAATTAGAATTTTAATAGCGTAAGGCAATTTGCCAAACGGATTTAAAACAAAACTAACCCATGAAATCACTACACCTGGCCATACTGGCCCTGGGGTTTTTGGTGGTAACTTCTTTTACCACTCATACAGCCTTTACCGATGTGTATATCTGCAAAGGCCCCTATAGTAAGAGATATCATTACAATAAAAATTGTCACGGACTTTCCAATTGCTCTACCAGCATCTATAAGGTAACCCTTACCGATGCTAAAAAAATTGGCAGGACACTTTGTGGGTATGAAGATTAAAACTAATTTTAAACTCTCCCCGGTAATCATCTTTCCTGATTACTTGTTTAAAAATTTACATATTATCGTTAATGAAATGAATCTTTATTTCAACTTTATATTATGAATAAAATAATTTTACTTTTCTTCATCGGATTATCCTTTTACTCTTGTAAACAAAATTCTTCTGTTGGATTTGGTACTAATGCAGAAAATGCTGTGAATGAAAAAACACTGGACTCAATTAATCGAGAAAAGCAAAGAATTCACATGGAAATGGTGGAGGCCGGTCAAGAGAAAATGAAAATTTTAGTCCAGAATAAAATCGATGATTACAAAGTACAACTGCAATCTGCCCGCCAAGAACTCGATGAAATAAACAAGTTTCAATTTGGACGTTTGCAATCGGAGAAGAACCAACAATTAGCTTCACAAAGAGCCGTTATCAATGATATTGAGGCTATGATTAGGGGCTATCAGAATGTGCTTCCTAAGCTGGGCGTTTACAAAACCTTTGATTTTAATTCAACTCCTGAACAACTGCTCAATGAACTATTCAGAGCTTCAAGGAATAGGGATTTCACCAATTTTCAGTACCTGGTCGATCCTTACGCTGAAGGTGATGGTGATATCATGATGCTTTCTGTAATAGACGGTATGCCTAGCAGTTCAAAAAATCAAATAGCCTTAGAATTCGAAAACGGTAGGATAATGGGGCAAGTACAATACATGAGTGAAGATAAGGCAGTGGCGGAGATCGCCATCGGCCCTGCATCTACCCGATTGGAAAAAATCACAATGATCAAAAGAATGGGATCCTGGTATTTGTACAGTTTGTAACGTTACATTTCGTATAGATAGCATGACAAAATAAAACATGACTAAAAAAACAAGATAGCGAAAAAGAACCTTTAGAAAAGCAGCCTGTAACTTCGCAATACACTGCGCGGTAAGATGGATGCCGATGATTTCAGGGATTCTATTAAGATTTATTCTATAAACAAATGTATAAGAGTGTTTCTATTCTAAATCACCACATCCTAATTCTAATTTCTAACCTTATTTACCTATTTTTAATGACGAATTGAATTTAACTACAGTTCTCTCTCCTCCCATAGCAACTAAATGACCAAAGAATATCAAATAGAACAAAACTTAATTGAGCAGCTTAAAGGGTTGAAATACACCATCCGTCCTGAAATAACTGACAGGAAATCGCTTGAGCACAATTTCAGAGTCAAGTTCGAAGCGTTAAACCGTGTTCGTTTGTCGAACACCGAGTTTTTACGCTTACGTGAAGAAATTATTGAGCCAGATGTGTTCACAGCTTCTAAGAAACTTAGAGAACAACAGTTTTTTCAACGGGAAGACGGCACACCATTGCATTATACTTTGGTAAACATCAAGGACTGGTGCAAAAACGACTTCGAAGTGGTGAGTCAGTTGCGGATGAATACCGAAAATAGTAATCAACGTTACGATGTAATTTTATTGATTAACGGCTTGCCGGTAGTACAGATTGAGCTAAAGAGATTGGATATCTCACCACGAAAAGCCATGCAGCAAATCGTAGATTACAAAAACGAACCTGGAAATGGCTATGGCAATTCGCTTATGTGCTATATGCAGTTGTTTATCGTGAGTAACCGTTCCAACACTATCTATTTTGCCAACAACAAAAAGCAACATTTCCAATTCAATGCAGATGAACAGTTCTTACCTATCTATCATTTGGCAGATGAGAAGAATAAGAAAATCAAGCATTTGGAAGATTTCACTGACCGCTTTCTGAAAAAATGCACACTTGCTGAAATGATCAGTAAATACATGGTGCTTGTGGAAACGGAACAAAAACTACTTGTGATGCGTCCGTATCAAATTTATGCAGTGAAAGCCATTGATGATTGCGTGAAACAAAACCGTGGAAACGGCTACATCTGGCATACCACAGGAAGTGGAAAAACGCTCACTTCTTTTAAGGCTTCTACCTTACTCAAAGACAATAGTGAGATTGAAAAATGCCTGTTTGTGGTGGACAGAAAAGACCTCGACCGCCAAACCCGGGAAGAGTTCAACAAGTTTCAAGAAGGCAGTGTAGAAGAAAACACAAATACTGAAACCTTGGTAAGGCGTTTGCTTTCCACCGATTATGCAGATAAGGTGATAGTAACCACTATCCAAAAATTGGGATTGGCCTTAGATGGAACTAATAAGAAAAACTACAAAGAGCGATTAAAACCATTGAGTGATAAACGTATGGTTTTCATTTTTGATGAGTGTCACCGTTCGCAGTTTGGAGATAATCACAAAGCCATCAAAGAATTCTTCCACAACGCGCAACTTTTTGGATTCACGGGTACGCCTATTTTCGAAGAAAACGCCTCTTATTATGAAGTAAATGGAGAAGAAAAAACACTGAAAACGACTAAGAGCATTTTTCAGCATGAGTTGCCAAAATATACGATAACACATGCAATTGAAGATCGAAACGTGCTCAAGTTTCACATCGACTATTTCAAAGGCGAGGGTGCGGTAAATGCCAAGCCTAGGGAAGGGATTGCACAAAAAGCGGTTGTAGAAGCGATTATCAACAAACATAACGCTGCCACCAATCAACGCAAGTTCAATGCAGTTTTGGCGACTGCTTCTATCAATAACGCCATTGAATACTTCCGTCTTTTTAAAACCATCCAAGAACGAAAGAAAAGTGAGGAGGAAGATTATGTTCCGCTCAATATCGCTTGCGTATTTTCTCCGCCTGCTCAGTTGATTGCTAAAAATGGTGATCAACAAAGCCAAAAGAATGCAGCCGATGTAAAACAATTACAGGAAGACTTACCCCAAGAAAGTGCTGAATACACTATTCAGAAAGGTGAAGATGTTGAGAAAAAGAAAACTGAAATAAAAAGAAAGAAAGAAGCCTTAAAGGAAATTATTGCCGATTACAACGCGCAATATAGCACCAATCACGATATCAACAATTTTGACCTGTACTATCAAGATGTGCAAAGCCGTATCAAAAATCAGAAGTTTAGCAACAAGGATTATCCGCACCAAAACAAGATTGACATCACCATTGTGGTGGATATGCTGCTCACTGGCTTTGACAGCAAATACCTGAACACAATGTACGTGGATAAAAACCTGAAATACCACGGACTGATTCAAGCATTTTCAAGAACGAACCGTGTGCTCAACGATACTAAGCCTTATGGTAACATCTTGGATTTCCGTTCGCAGCAGGAAGCCGTCAACCAGGCCATTACGCTCTTCTCTGGCGAAGAAGGCGGCAAGGCAAAAGAAATTTGGATGGTAGATCCTGCGCCTGTGGTTATAGACAAATACGAGGAAGCTGTAGAAAAGCTCGGTGCGTTTATGCAGGAACACAATTTGGTAAACGAACCGCAGGAAGTGTACAACCTAAAAGGTAATGCTGCCCGAATTGGCTTTGTGAAGAATTTTAAGGAAGTACAGCGACTCAAAACCCAACTCGACCAATACACCGATTTGGATGAAACCCAGCAAGAGCAAATTGAAAAAATCTTACCTAAAGAGACCTTGCAGGAGTTCCGTAGCTCGTACTTAGAAACGGCCAAGCAACTACGGGAAATACAACAAAAAGAAGGCGAAGACGCACCTGACGATATTCAGCAATTGGACTTTGAATTTGTGCTCTTTGCTTCTGCAGTGATTGATTACGACTACATCATGAGCCTGATTGCCGACAGTACTCAAATGAAGCCGAGCAGGCAGAAAATGACCAAGGCGCAAGTGATTCAATTGCTGAAATCCAACGCCAACCTGATGGACGAAGAAGAAGACCTGACCGAATATATTGAACAAGTAGATTGGACCACAGGGCAAACAGCTGAAGAGTTGAAAAGGAATTTTGAAACATACAAAGTAGAGAAGTACGACAAAGAACTGGCGGACATTGCAAACAAGCACGGCTTGCAAACGGCTGAACTCAAAACCTTTGTAGAGAAGATTATGAGCCGAATGATTTTTGACGGAGAAAAGCTCACCGATTTATTGGAGCCCTTAGAATTGAGTTGGAAAGAACGCAGAACCAAAGAATTGGCCTTGATGGAAGACTTGGTGCCGCAATTAAAAAAACTAGCCCAAGGGCGTGAAATTTCAGGATTAGCCGCTTATGAGTAAAGAGATGACTATAATACCGCAGTTGCGTTTTCCTGAATTTCTTGAAAAAGATGGTTGGGAAATAAAAGAAGTTGGAGAAATCTTTCAGGTGACAAGGGGTTACGTATTATCTATGACATTAGTCAAAGAAGTTCCATCTGAAGAATATCCATACCCTGTTTTTTCTTCTCAGACGAAAAATAATGGACTTGCAGGCTACTACAATGAGTATTTATATGAAGATGCAATCACTTGGACAACTGATGGTGCAAATGCTGGAGATGTAAATTATCGCGATGGAAAGTTCTATTGCACCAATGTTTGCGGAGTTTTATTGAATGAAGAAGGCTTTGCTAATCCATGTATTGCTGAATTGATTAATTCGGTTTCAAAAAAGCATGTTTCTTATGTAGGTAATCCTAAGTTGATGAATGGAGTGATGAGTAAAATTCAAATTCCAGTTCCATCAATACCTGAACAACAAAAGATCGCCTCCTGCCTTTCTTCTTTAGATGAGCTATTGGCTGCCCACAACGAAAAGTTGGACGCCCTCAAAGACCACAAAAAAGGCTTACTGCAAAACCTTTTCCCTTCAGCAGACGAAACCGTGCCTAAGATCCGTTTTCCCGAGTTTGAAGGAGATGGGGAGTGGGTGGAGAAGAAGTTGGGGAAAGTTTATAGTTTCCTTGTTACCAATTCTTTTTCTAGAGCAAAACTCAATTATGAAGATGGAGAAGTAAAGAATATCCATTATGGTGATATTCATACTAAGTTTTCAACCCTGTTTGATATTTCACGTGAAGAAGTTCCTTATATAAATCCAGATGTTTCGACTGATAAAATCAGAGAAGAATGTTATTGCAAAGAAGGAGATATGATTTTCGCGGATGCATCTGAAGATTTAAATGATGTTGGGAAAAGTATAGAAATAGTCAACCTCAATGGAGAAAGATTAGTATCAGGTCTTCATACACTAATGGCAAGGCAAATTGAGAAAACATTGGAAATTGGCTTTGGTGGTTATCTATTTAAATCTGATTGGATAAAAAAGCAAATTCAAAGAGAAGCACAAGGGGCAAAAGTTCTGGGAATTTCAACTGGAAGAATTTCAAACATTAAAATTTCATTTCCACGAAACCCGATAGAACAACAAAAAATTGCTTCCTGTCTTTCGGCTGTGGATGAACTCATCACTGCACAGCAGGAGAAAATCGAACAATTGCAGCAGCATAAAAAGGGATTGATGCAGGGCTTGTTTCCAAAAATTGAGAGTTAGGTATGGCAACAGAAGTACATACTATTGAAAGCTTAGAGGCATTTGCACAGAACATTCGAGAAAGGAATAAAAGGTTTACGCTCGTATATGCATATAATGGTACTGGTAAAACACGCCTTTCTACTGAATTCAAAGAAATCGGCAAACAGAGAGAAGAAAAAGAGCGCGACACATTATACTTTAATGCGTTTACGGAAGACTTATTCTGGTGGAACAATGATTTGGATGGGGACAGCGATAGATACTTGAACATTAACACAAAATCTAGATTTTTTGATGACTTGGAAGGGTCTTCTATAGATGATAGAATAAGACCAATCCTTAGACGATATTTTGATTTTGGGTTCAGAACGAATATTGAGGAAAGCAAGGTGGTCTTTACTAAGGAGATTATCGAGAATGCTGAATCAGTTACGTTAGAGAACATCAAAATTTCTCGAGGTGAGGAGCGAATATTCATTTGGTGTTTCTTTCTCGCGATCGCTCAAATAGCCATTGACCAACAAGAGCCTTACGACTGGGTTGACTATCTATATATTGACGATCCTATATCTTCTTTAGATGATGTAAACGCAATCGCGGTGGCTCACCACCTTGGTAGAATCTTAAAGTCAGACAACAACAAGGTCAAAACAGTAATTTCCACACATCATTCTTTGTTTTTTAACGTAATGTGCAATGAATTAGGTAGCGGTGCTCGAAAGCTACTTCTAAGAAGTGATTCAGATGGATACAATTACAAATGGACCAGCGATACACCATTCATCTATCATATTTCCATTGTTCAACAACTCGATAAAGCGATCAAGGACGATAACTTGTATACGTATCATTTCAACGTTCTAAGAAATATTCTTGAAAAAGCAGCCAATTTTCACGGCTTCAGCTCCTGGAGAGATTGTATTGTAGTTAACGATGATGATGAGGAAGGTACTCTTCGCAGTAGAATGATAAACGTCATGAACCATGGAGGCTACTCTTTATTCGAACCAACTGAAATGGTTGAACAGAATAAGGAAGTATTCGCGGATATATTTGAGAATTTCAAAAACAACTACAAGTTCAACGAAAAATTATTCGAAGAACCTGAACCAATAGAAAACTAATGACACAAAAAGACCAAGATAGATTAGGTAAAACACTTTGGGCAATCGCAGATAAGCTACGTGGTGCGATGAATGCGGATTCGTTTCGTGATTACATGCTTTCGTTTTTATTCTTGCGTTACTTGTCGGGCAATTACGAAGAGTCTGCTAAGAAGGAATTGGGTACGGATTATCCAGATGATACTCCGAATGATGTAATGGATGATTTGAAAGTGAACAATCCTTTAGAAATCTGGTATAGCGAGAATACAGAAGATATTTCAGAGTTTGAAAAACAGATGCGTAGAAAGGTACATTACGTCATCAAGCCGGAGCACTTATGGAGCAATATCACCGAACTTGCAAGAACACAAAGCGCTGACCTTCTCATCACATTGGAAGAAGGTTTCCGCTATATTGAAAACGAATCCTTTGACAATTCTTTTCAAGGATTGTTTTCAGAAATCAACCTGAATTCGGAGAAGTTAGGAAAGACACCTGTTGAGCGAAATAAGAAGTTGTGCACTATCATTCAAAAGATTTCAGAAGGCATTGCGGAATTTTCAACCGATACAGATACCCTTGGAGATGCTTATGAATATTTAATTGGCCAGTTTGCCGCAGGGTCAGGAAAAAAAGCGGGGGAGTTTTACACGCCACAACAAATATCAACTATTCTATCCAAAATAGTAACCCTGGATAGCCAAGACCCATCAACAGGTCCAAAGCAAAAATTGGACAAAGTATTAGACTTTGCTTGCGGTTCTGGTTCATTGCTCTTGAATGTTCGCACTCAACTTAAAAAGCAAACCAAAGGTCAAGGAACAATCGGCAAAATCTACGGACAGGAAAACAACATCACCACCTACAACCTGGCAAGAATGAACATGCTTCTGCACGGTATGAAAGACACGGAGTTTGAAATTTACCACGGTGACACCCTGAAAAACCAATGGGACATTTTAAACGAAATGAATCCATCGAAGAAAACAGAATTTGATGCAGTTGTTGCCAATCCACCTTTTAGCTTACGTTGGGACCCCAATGAAGCTATGGGAGAAGATTTCCGCTTTAAAAGTTATGGATTAGCTCCTAAATCAGCTGCTGACTTTGCATTCCTGCTACATGGTTTTCACTTTCTAAGCCAAGAAGGAACAATGGCTATAATTTTGCCACATGGCGTTTTATTTCGTGGTGGTGCAGAAGAACGAATAAGAACCAAATTGCTTAAAGACAATCATATTGACACGGTTATTGGCTTGCCAGCCAATTTGTTCTATTCAACTGGTATTCCCGTTTGTATCCTCGTTTTAAAGAAGTGTAAAAAGGAAGATGATGTGCTGTTTATCAATGCGAGTGAGCAATATGTGAAAGGGAAACGCCAAAACACGCTTGGGGATGGCAAGGATGGTTCACCTGATCACATTAAGCAAATTATAAATACTTATATAAATCGTCCTGATGAAGTAGAACGCTTTGCTCGTAGAGTATCTATGAAAGAGATCGAAAAGAACGGTTACAACCTGAATATTTCGAGATATGTGAGTACGGCTGAAGATGAGGTGAAAATAGACTTAATTATGGTGAATAGTAGATTAAGTTCTATCAATAAGAAAATTGAAATAAAAACGAAGGAGCATAACGAATATTTGAAGGAATTGGGGTTAAAGACAATATAGTAGCAAAAATCTGAAAACCTTAATATCTAGTTTATACACGAAATCAAACCTATATGTTTAACAAATATGTCCATCCCAAAACACTTTGAAATCCGCGTTCCGGCTTTAGAATTATTAAGCCAGCACGACAGTATGAAGCTGTCGGATATTGTTGCCAGCTTGGCAAATCACTTCCATCTTACAGAAGAAGAACTCAAAGAAATCTATCCTTCGGGTAATGGGGAAATTTTTTACGATCGAGTGAGTTGGGCACTCAGTTATCTCAATATGGCCGATTTGCTTGACAAGCCAAAGCGAGGTCATTATCAAATCAATGAAACGGGGCGCAAATTATTAGCTACTCCTGCGAAGGTGAACGATTACGTAAACACTAAAGTAAGTGAGAGGGAACGACCTATCAAGAAGAATCAATCTACAACTTCAGCTATCGAAGAATCGGAAACAGCTTCTATGACTCCGTCCGATCGTTTGTTTTCTTCCTTTCAAAAAATAAAAGAAACTCGTAAAATAGAAATTCTTAACACCATTCTCGGTAAGGACCCCTACGAGTTTGAAGACCTGGTTGTAAAACTTCTTCAAAAAATGGGATATGGAGGAGAAATTAAAGATTCTGGCCTGGTTACAACAGCATCTAACGACGGCGGTATAGATGGTATAATCAAAGAAGACGTCTTGGGATTAGGCAAAATTTTCATTCAGGCCAAACGATTTGATCACGGTAATAGTATCGGTAGAGATTCAGTACAGAAATTTGCTGGGGCATTATTGGGTTCACCCTTAAGTAAAGGTGTGTTTATTACCACTTCGTATTTCTCCAAAGGAGCAATCGAGTATGTGGATAAATTAAGTAATGCTACCATTATTTTAATTGACGGAGATCAACTAGCCGAGTACATTTACGATTATAGCTTAGGAATGCAGGTAGAACAAACATTGGAAATTAAAAAACTGGATGCCGATTTCTGGGATTCGATGAAGGATAATTAATTCTGAGAATGTAAAGTGACCCAACTCCCTTTCATACCCGATCAACTGTACAATCGCAGAGCCGATATTCATGCTAAATACGGCGGGAATTGGCAAAGTGGGATATGTCCATCTGGTAAATTCCCTTATATCTTTATCTTTTCCGGAAAGTCTGGAAAACAACACGGCTATGAAGACGGATGGGATAACCCAAATGTTTTTACGTATACGGGTGAAGGGCAGTCTGGAGATATGGAATTTACAAGAGGAAATCTTGCTCTTCTAAATCATGTTAACGATGGAAAAAGGGTATTTCTGTTTGAAAGTGAGGGACGTGGATTTGTTAAATTTATATGTGAAGTAGAATATCACGACGTCGATTACTTCGAGACCCATGATACTTCTGGAGCTACTAGAATTGGAATTAAGTTTTTCTTTAAGCGTATTGGAGCTCAATTACCAGATATTCCTTCAAAAGTTCAAGAAGCCGCCGAGCCAAATCTTTTCACAGATTACGCAATAAAACCTCCTAATAAAACAGAAAGAAAAGGACTAGTTACTTCTAGAGTCGGACAAGGGGCTTATCGTAAACGTATTATTCATCGATGGGAATATAAATGTGCTGTTACAGGATTTGACAAGTTGGACGTGCTGATCGCATCCCATATTGTACCCTGGTCTGAATCTACCAATGAGGAAAGATTGGACGTAGATAATGGACTTCTATTATCCCCAACTTATGATGCTTTATTTGATCGACACTTGATTAGTTTTGAGGATAAAGGTAAAATTATCCTTTCCAATAATATAGAGCATCAGGCGTATGAAAAGATAGGGGTGTCTGGAGATGAACGAATTAAGAATTTAAGTGAGTATAACCTGGAATACTTAGACCGGCATAGAAATCGTTTTTATGACTCCTATTGAAGTAGTTTGTGGAATCATATCATCAAATGATAAAATTTTCATCGCCAGACGAAAGCAAGGCAAGTCAATGGCGGGTAAGTGGGAGTTTCCAGGCGGTAAGAGAGAAGCTGGTGAATCCGATATACAAGCTTTAAAGCGAGAGTTAAGAGAGGAATTTGGTATGGCGGTGGATATTTTAAATCGATTTGGATCTAATTTTCACGATTATGAAAATTTTTCAATCAAACTTACTGCCTATAACTGTGAATTTATTGGAGCTTCATTCAACCTTACAGATCATGATAAATATGCGTGGGTCTTTCCAAATGATCTGATAAAATTTGAGTTTGCATCTGCAGATTTACCATTTGTAAAATTGATTTCTGAAAATTTGCAATAAATCACCCCTCACTCCACCCTTCAAGAGCCAAATAGCCGACTACCAACAACTAACAACCCAAAACCCAAAACTCACTCCTACCCACTACCAACCCACTCGACAATGATCAATACCGCTTATTTTTTCGGATACCAGGCCGAAAGGCTGTTATAAAGGATCTCGCGAGCTTCTTTCAGCAGGGTTTCTACCTCCTCGAGATTGCGCTCCATGATCTGTGATATTTCCTCCAGGGTGAATTTTTGCCTGGTGAACAGTTCGAAGACGGTATGCATGGGCTCCGGGAAGTTGTTTAAGATCAATTCTGTGAACCTGTTAACGTCTTCCTCGCTTAATTCCTTATCGAGTTTTTCTATGAGTGCTTTTTCGTTGTCTTCAACAAAGAGCTGTTGCAGCGATTGTTTGCTTTTGTGATAAGACACATCCTCCAGATCCTCCCGCATAATGAGGTCGCCATCGGCCTCGGCACTCCACTTTTCGGCCATTTGTTTCCATTCGGCTTCAGAGTACTTATCTATGTTCTTAAAGATTTTATCTTCATACGCTTCCTTGTCGATAGTAGCATCTAGCAATTCGTTGGTTCTCTTAAACAACCAGAGATAGAAGTCATTTTCACTTTCCACATCTTCAATGTTGTCGTATACCTCGATAAACAATTGATCGATAAAATCTTCTGCCTTGTACTTACTCTTCGGAAAATGACCTTTGTGAACCGCTGCATCCAGCTTACGGTTGATGAATTTCTTTACTTCCGGCAGAATGTCCAGTAATTCCTCGTTAAAAACACCTCGCTCTCCCTGTTTTTTTAATTGGATCAAATCGTTAAATTTTCGCGGAATAACTCTTATAGATTCCCCGTCCTTCCTGTAGTGTGTTGCCGTATTTTTCATGATCTCAGAATTTGAATTATACAAATATGCATTACCAAATCCGGAGAATAAATGATACAGGTCATATATAGAGAAAATGTGGAGTCGTGGAATTGTTGAGTCGGTAAGTTTCAACTCTCACTATTTACCAAATATCAACCGCTAGATCCCAAATAAATTCCAACGATCAATGAATCAAAGTTGGTCTTTGGAAATTGTATATTATTTGTTATTTGATTTGTGAGATTTGTGGTTTGTTATTCAACTAACCATTAACTACTAACAACGGACAACAGACAACAGAAAACTAACCCCCCAACCATTCCGCTCATTTTATTACCTTTATGTAACATATCCACATACACGCTTACTAACCAATAAAACAACAACCCATGATATACCTTATAGCTTTCTTAGGTGGTGGCCTCGTTATCATCCTGCTTCTTATCTCTATCTTCAACCGTTTTGTGAAGAACCGGAACACCGTGAAGGATGCCTGGAGCAATATTGATGTTGCCCTCAAACGCCGTTACGATCTTATCCCCAACCTGGTGGAAACCGTAAAAGGCTATGCCGCTCACGAGAAAACCACCCTGGAGGATGTGATCAACGCACGTAATGCAGCCATGGCGGTGCCAAGCGACGATATTAACGGTCAGATAAAGGCTGAGAACGCCCTGCAGCAGACCTTGCGATCTATTTTTGCCTTGGGTGAAGCCTACCCGGATCTGAAGGCTAATATGAACTTTATAGATCTTCAGCAAAAGCTGAACGAGATAGAAGAGAACCTGGAACGCAGCAGACGTTATTACAACGGTACAGTGCGGGAGAACAATACCTACGGGGAAAGCTTCCCGGGCGTACTGTTTGCCGGGATCTTCAATTATACCCACTTCGATTTCTTTGAAGCGGAGGCTGCCAGTCGCGAAAATGTAAAAGTTGACTTTTCTTAAGCTGGCCATGAAGCAGTTTTTCACTCTATTAGTAGCGTTATTCGCAATGAGCCTTGGCTATGCCCAGGGTTTTGTGGTGGATCATTATTCGGTGGAGGTTTATGTAAGTGAAGAGGGCTATTTCGATGTGGTGGAAAAATACGATCTAACCTTTACCCAAAACAAACATGGGATCTACAGAACCATTCAAACAAAATACGACCTGCTCACTTCCGAAGGAAAAAAAGAGAAACGCGAGATAGAGATCAGTAATATCGAGGTGCCGGGTCACAAGAGCGACATAAGCGGTAAATTCTCAAGGAAGCTGGAGGGCTTTGTCAATATAAAAATTGGAGATGCCAATAAGTTTGTGATCGGCCCTCAGAAGTATGAGATCCGTTACAGGGTGAAGCACGCCTTTCTCTATGAGAAACAGGACACTCGTTTCTACTGGAACCTCAAACCTACAGATTGGTACGCGCCCTTCAATTCTATGGAGTTTAAGATTCACCTGCCAGAGAATGTAGATGTAGGTACCGGAGATTTCTTTGTGTATTCGGGAAGCTTGGGGACAACTGCACCGAGTGATGATTTCAACCTGGAATATTCCGGAAATGCGTTTTCGGGAGAAAGTAAGGAAGGGGTGATATCCTCCTACGGACAGGCGGTTACGGTACTAGTTAATTTCCCTCCGGAAAGCATCGCTGAAGTAAAACCCTTCTGGCCGTTTTGGACGCGCTACGGTTTTGTGCTGATCATCGCTGCGCTTTTCACAGGATTCTATTTACTGTGGAGAAAGTTTGGAAAGGACACGCGCGTGACCACCACCACAAGCTATTACCCTCCCAAGGGAGTGGATCCTGCCATGGCAGGTTTCCTTATCAACGATCGGGACGATACTTCCGATCTCATCTCGCTGATTCCCTATTGGGGAACCCAGGGGTTCATCAGGATGGAGGAGATCGATAAAAAAGGTTGGTTTGCCAAAGACGATGTGAAGCTTGTAAAGCTGAAAGATATTCCCGGAGATAGACCCGATTATGAGCGAAAGATATTTTCAGGGCTCTTTAGCGGCGGAAAAGATGAGGTGCTGGTAAGCAGTCTGAAGAATAAATTCTACACCACCATGGGAGTGGCGAAGATGCAGCTTAAAAAAGCTGCCCAGATGTACTATGTAAAGGAATCCAGGAAGGTGAGAAATACTCTGGGCTGTACGATGTTTCCTTTAATGCTCGTCCTGGTTCCTTTAAGCCTGTATCTCTGGAGTTTTGTTGGCGCCATCCTAGTCTTCCTCAGCTTTATCGTTCTTTTTATACTAAACATCTTCATGATCAAAAAGAACCGGAAAGGAGATGAGGTGTTGTCGGAACTAAAAGGCTTTAAGCAGTTCATTAAGACCGCCGAAAAAGACAAACTAAAGATGCTCATAGGTGAGAGCCCGATCTACTTCGAATCCACCATGGGCTATGCCCTGGCCTTTGGTGTCTTCTCGGTTTGGGCGAAGAAATTTGCGGCTTTAGACGTTCCTCCTCCCAGTTGGTATACCTCACATACCAACAGTCATTTTAACATGAATCAGTTTTCTAAATCATTTTCCTCTTCCATATCGGCCACACAGTCCACCATGGTAAGTTCACCAAGCAGTAGCGGCTCAAGTGGCGGTGGTGGATCCTCAGGAGGCGGCTTCGGCGGTGGCGGTGGCGGGAGTTGGTGATGAGGGGTTGTGGTTTGTTTGATGTCTGTAGTCTTGTAAAATACAACCACAACATACCAATCAAATCTCGCAGCTCACCATTCGGCAATCTCTCAGTGACCTTCAATTTGTAGTTTATGGGACCCTGAGGCACTCGAAGGGTCACTTCGAGACACTTGCCTTTTGACAAGCCCTCAGTGACCTTCGTTTTGAATGTTTTGGACCATGAGGCTCTCGAAGGGTCACTTCGAGACACTTGCGTTTTGGCAAGCCCTCAGTGACCTTCAATTTGTAGTTGATGGGACCCTGTGGCTCTCGAAGGGTCACTTCGAGACACTTGCCTTTCGGCAATCCCTCAGTAACCTTCGTTTTGAATGTTTTGTGACCCTGAGGCTCTCGAAGGGTCACTTCGAGACACTTGCGTTTTGGCAAGCCCTCAGTGACCTTCGTTTTGAATGTTTTGGACCCTGAGGCTCTCGAAGGGTCACTTCGAGACACTTGCCTTTCGGCAATCTCAGTAACCTTCGTTTTGAATGTTTGGGACCCTGAGGCTCTCGAAGGGTCACTCCTCACTACTAATCTTCAGGCCACTTTTCAAAATCACAAACCCCATCAACGCCAACCATAAAGCCTTCGCATGGAACATAGGTTTGTAGTGCTCAAAATACTCCGGGATGAATAGTATAATTCCCATGGCTACCACACCTAAGAGGAGTGTTAGCCAGCCCATACCTGCGTGCATGATCCTGCCTTTTAGCATCCCGGCTCCAAGTAATACCAATCCTACCCCGCTAAAAATTCGTCCGAAACGCATAAAACAGGTTACGTACTGGTTGGTGTACAATATACTGTCCATAAAGGCCTGTACTTCCTCGGGAGATTTTCCCTGGGTCATACCTACACCCCAGGCACCGTAGTTGTAATAAAAGGCAGAGGCAAGTGCGAGCGTAAAGGTGCCCACAACCACCATTCCTACTCCAGGATTAACTAAGATCCGGTAGGGTTTTTTGTTGGCAATGGTCGCCAGAGCGATCACAGCTATGATCATCATTACCCAGCCAAAAATATATACTCTGAAAACCCAGATCCAGGTCCAGAGACTTTCACCAATGGCGGGGAAATCGGTTGCAACAAGATATTCGCCTACATTGTGAGGGGAAAGCATATAGCCGCCCCAGAGCATTAAGGCTGCCAGTATAAATACCCAGCCGGTAAACTTGGTTTCAAAATCTTTTTTCATAATGTTTCATTTAGGGCAATTCCGACCTCTTTTTTTTGCCGAACTCGCCCGGTTATTAGTTAGAAGGTTGCTTTTTCTTTGGTTTTACAAATCCGTAAGTGATCTGACTCCAAAAGGTCTTCGGGAATTCTTCATCTCCCGGGAAACCCAGTTCTATGGTACCGCTGTCTTCGGGTACATAATTGGTTTTAAAAATATAGTCCCATAAACTCAAACTGATACCAAAATTGATCCCATGTCGGTTCCCTTCCGGTAAGGCCTTTACATGGTGGTATAAGTGCATCACAGGGTTGTTGAAGATATACTTCAAAGGACCCCAGGTGATCTTGATATTCGAATGATTCAAGTGGCCAATGGAAATAGCAATAAAATGTACCACATAGGCCTGCTCGGGCTCAAAACCTCCCAGTATCATCACCCCAAATGTTTTAAGGGGCTTATAGAAGATGTTCTCCATCCAGTGATATCTCAGGTGTGCCGCAAAGCCCATTTCCTTTACCGAATGGTGCACCTTGTGGAATTGCCACAGGAATTCGTAACGGTGCAGCAAAACATGGGTAAACCACTGTACAAAATCTATAATGATAAAGAATACCAGCAGCTGCGCCCACATGGGCCAGTTGGCTATATCGATAATAGCAAAGCTCTTGGCAGTGATCCCAATATCATTGAACAACACCCCCAGTAGCTCATACACTCCGCTAATTACAATAGCGAAAATGAAAAAGTTAAAGTACATATAGAAGGTGTCCAGCCAGAAATCTTTTCTGAAAATAGACTGGTCTTTACGCCATGGGAAGGCGATCTCCAACAGCCACACTAGTAACGATATGGCCGTAAGTCCCCAAAAGAAATTGGTGTACCAGGGGACATCAAAAGTTATTGCCCGCCAGGTGTAATCCAGGGTGTTCAATAACGAATCTGTAAATGCGTTTATATATTTTTCCATAGTTTTTTATTTATTTTTTCTGAAGCCAATAAAGAAGGCTTGATCATGGGTTGAGCTCATACCACTCTACTCCGGTTAATATCTGTCTTCGTCCTATTTTTTTGGCCGGGTAGTTTTTCACCAGGTAATCGATGATTATCTGTTCGTTCTTACCCAGGTCCCATAAATTTTGAGTTTCCTGCATCCAGTCGATGGTAGCTGCCCACCGTTCTGCGTTCATTCGATTCTGAATGATGATCTTGGCCGAATGACAATTGGTGCAATTGTTCACCACCTCCATTAATCCGTCTGCTTCCACCAGTCCCGTCCTCACATGAATTCCATCTACAATGAGGTCTTCATCTACTACTTCTTCTGCTTCTACCGTTTGGTAGGCGGTAAGATCTTCCGATCTTAACGAGGACAGATCCGGATCTACCATCAGGAACACCAGTGCACCCGAGATAAGGACCAATACCACAAACACAGCCAATAAACTGCGATGTACGGCCTTTACCATCTTCCTGAACTGATCCTGCTCCTTCATCTATTTTACCTTTACGGCTATTCGGTGACAAGCATTATTCAGGTATCCTTTGGGGTTCCAGCCGGGTAAAAGCATGGGCTGACTCCTGCCTTGCGTATCCGTAGCTCGCGCCCAGACCTCGTAATACCCTTTTTTCGGGAAGCTCACCGCCGCCGAAAAATGCTGCCATGCTAGTCGGTTGGCAGGTTTTTCTACATTGGCCAATTGCCAGGTGGCACCGTAATCTATAGAGTATTCCATCTTCCCCACTTCCAGTTCCCCTGCCCAGGCATGTCCGCGTATGTTTAGCTTCTTACCCAGGTCGATCATCGCTCCCGTTTTGGGATAGGTGATCAACGATTTTACCGGCATGGACTCGATGATGCACATGTCTTCTTCTTTTACTTTTTCACCGGGTGCAACAGGTTCGCAGGGAACCCGGTACGCATCGCCGGTCATCTTAGTGCCATCATGAACCTTGTTTCGTACACTTATCCGGTTAATCCATTTTCCCGAAACAGAGGCCGGCCAGCCTCCGGCTATAAGTCTGAGGGGATAGCCATGTACCAGCGGGATGTCCTTCCCGTTCATTTGGAAAGCCAGTAGCGTTTCCTCCTGCATCGCTTTATCCATAGGCATCCCTCTAGAAATTGGTTCTTTATTAGGGTCGCCACTCAAGTGGGTATCGGCCGCATGATAACCAATGTATACTGCGTTGTTTTTTACGCCTACCTCTTTCAGTACATCACTTAACCTAACTCCTGTCCAGGTGGCACAGGAAACAGCACCAACCGTCCACTGGTTCCCTTTGGCCGGAGGATCGAATTCACTTCTACCGTTCCCGCCACACTCAAGAGTGAGCTGATAACTGTAGTGTGGAAACTTGTTTTTCAATTCCTCCAGGGTATATGTTTTTGATTGTCCTACAGATTCCCCGTCGAAAGTCACCGTCCAGTTGTTCACATCGATCTTTTCGGGTACTTTTCCGTTATTCCGAATGAACATAAACTTGTTTGAAGTCACTTTTTCGTCCAGCAAATGTGCCTGGGCTTCCATATTCCAGGGCCTGTCATTAAGCAACACCATCTCCTTATCTTTGTTGAACATCTTAAACGGATCGGGATCCTGTAGCGCCAGAGGGGTATAACCGGCTGGCATAAGTTCTCCAAAAACTATATCGGTTCCTACTACGATGGTGAGTGCAGAAAGTGCCGACTTCTTTATAAATGATCTTCTTTTCATCGGGTTATATAATTAAACCGGATTGCAAATTATACTATTTTGATATTAAAGTATGTAACAAAAGTTACACCCGCATTCCTAATCCCTAAATTTAAGGTTTTGTTTCTTAGCGTGAAAAGCATTTTGGTTGTATTGGCCTCACGGCCGAATTTCAGAAATAACAGCTAAATTCCCGAAGAATTTTCAGCAAAAATCTCGAAAAACGATCAAAAACATGGACTTAAATAACTTAAGTACAGCGTTTTAAGTGATTTTAACAAGGAGCTGAGCTAATTTCCATTAAATTTGTGTAGACTGCTCTTAATTGCAGTAGAGGTATATGGCAACCAGGAAGTACCAGGGTAGGAAATATAAGCTGGAAGCGCAATCATCTATTATTGATGCGCTTACCGTGGAAGAGGCATTGCAGATCGATATTAACGGCAAGCCTTTCACGGTATCTATGCGTACGCCCGGAGAGGATCGTAGCCTGGTTCGCGGACTACTACATGCGGAAGGAATTATCAACGATATTGATTTGGTCCCGGACATGGTCTTGAAAAAGGAAAATGACCAGGGAATTGTTACCGTGGTGGATCTTTCAATCCCTGAAGATAAATTGGGAGAAGGCTACTCTAACAGTCGCAGTTTACTCTCGGTTTCATCCTGTGGCGTTTGTGGAAAAACCGAACTTTCCGATCTGGCCTTCATAGGTAAGACCATAGACGATGAAGGGAAACTGGATGTTGGGATGCTGGAGAAAATGTTCGGTAGTATGAAAAACAAGCAGAACGATTTCAAGCAGTCGGGAGGGACTCATGCAGCAGCGGCATTTACGCTCGCTGGTGCGCTACTCTGCGCCATGGAAGATATAGGAAGACACAATGCGGTAGATAAAGTGGTAGGAAAACTTATCCTTAGCGACCGCTTAAAAGAGGCTAGTGTACTTACCGTTAGCGGACGGATCTCCTACGAGATCGTGGTAAAATGCTTCAAGGCCAGGATACCATTTCTGGCGGCAGTTTCGGCACCTTCTTCCCTGGCTGTGGATTATGCCAAGGAGTTGGGGATTACCCTCTTTGCTTTCTGCAGGGACGACAGGGCGACCTGTTACTCGCATCCGCATCGTATAAAAACAGATAATCTAAATTCAAAAGCCGGTTAATAGAATATGTCCGATAACTTAAGCGAATTATTAGGCCGTAAAGGCATACAGGAAAACCTTTTCGATAAGATGGGAAAACTGGCTGTGCCCGATGGCAGCCCTTCCGAAGAGGCCCTCGCACAACTGGCGGAGGAGTTTTTAATTGGGAAGGCAAATACCTTTGGGACGGCTACTTTCTACGATTTCCTGAAGCCAGAGAACAAAGGCAAAAAAGTATATGTGTGTAACGGCACCGCCTGCGTGTGTGCCGGGACCCAGGAAAAGGTGATCGAAAAGTTGAACGAAAAATTCAACGCTGATGAGATCGGACATATGACCTGCCTGGGTCGATGTCACGAGAATGCGGCCTTTCACTACAATGGCAGAAATTATTCCGGGGAGGCGATCAACCAATTAAGTAATATCGTAGCAGGTTCAGAAAATATAAATAAAGATTCGTATAAAGTGGCGGCAACAGGGCCTGCCATCCTTACCAGGGACTTCACTAACATTAAAGATTACTATCAGCCATTTCTCGATGCCTTGAAAAAAGATTCGGCAACGGTACTGGAAGAAATTAAAACCTCCAATGTTCGGGGGCGTGGGGGTGCAGGATTTCCTATGGGGATGAAATTGGAATTTTGCCGGAAGGTGGAAAACGACATAAAATTCATTATCTGTAATGCAGACGAGGGTGACCCCGGGGCGTATTCAGACAGATATTTACTGGAACAGCAGCCACATGCCGTGCTTTTCGGGATGCTCATTTCCGGTTACGTTACACATGCTGCTTACGGAATTGTCTATATCAGGGCCGAGTATCCGGAATCGGTTGCCATTGTGCAGCAAGCTATAGACGACCTGAGAGCACATCAGTTAATTGGTGAGAATATAGGGGGGAGTGGCTTTAATTTCGACTTTAAAATAATTCAGGCGCAGGGCTCCTATATCTGCGGGGAAGAAACGGCGCTTATAAATTCTATTGAAGGTCAGCGGCCCGAAGTACGGGTTCGGCCTCCTTACCCTGCACAGAAGGGACTGTTCAATAAACCCACGGTGGTGAATAATGTAGAGACCCTGGCGGCGCTTCATTTTATTATTTCTGAAGGGGGACAGGCCTGGAAGAACATTGGCACCGAAAGATCGTCGGGAACCAAACTGGTTTGCCTGGACAGCTTCTTTAATAATCCCGGAATGTACGAAGTGGAGATGGGAACCCCGCTTTCGACGGTGGTAAATGACTTGGGTGGCGGTTTTAGATCGCCGGTAAAAGCCTTGCAGATCGGTGGTCCGCTTGGCGGCCTGGTTCCGGTTGAAAAAATAAAGGATCTTACCGTAGATTTCGAATCCTTTTCAAAAGAGGGATTTTTATTGGGCCATGCTTCGGTAGTGAGTGTGCCGGAAGACTATCCCATCATGAAATTTATAGAACACCTCTTCGATTTTGCTTCCTATGAAAGCTGCGGAAAATGTTTCCCTTGCCGCTTAGGGACAAAACGTGGTCAGGAACTTTCAGAAAAAGCCCTTACTTCAGAATACAAAATAGACAGAGCCCTCTTTAATGATCTTTTAACCACCCTGGAAGAAACATCTTTATGTGCCCACGGGGGTGGAATCCCGCTACCGGTACGGAATGCACTTCAGTATTTCGACGATGAATTAAAACAGTACTTCAATTAATAAGAGACGAATGAAAACAGCCTACATAGATAACGAAGCATTCGAAATAGTTGAAGGGGAAACCGTATTGTCCTTTATTCGACGGTTCAAGGCCAAAGAGCTGGTACCCACCTTATGCGATGCGCCAAACCTGGATCCCTTCGGGTCCTGTCGCGTATGCAGCGTAGAGATCGCCCTTAGTAAAGATGGCCCGCTAAAGACCCTGGCGTCCTGCCATACTCCTGTGGCCGAAGGACAATATATCTACACCAGCACCGAAGCGGTAAAGGCACTTCGAAAGAATATCATAGAACTTGTACTTACAGATCATCCCCTGGATTGCCTCACCTGCGAGGTAAATGGTAACTGCGAACTGCAAACGGTAGCCGCGCAAGTAGGCATTAGAGAAGTACGTTATCCCGAAGGCGATACTCATTTAGATAAGACGAAGGATCTTAGTCATCCCTATATGACCTCCGATCTTTCCAAATGTATAAACTGTTACCGTTGCGTGCGTGCCTGCGATGAGGTACAGGGAGAATTTGTACTCAGCATGGCCGGGCGTGGTTTCGATAGCCATATTATAAAAGGACTGGACCAGTCGTTCATGGAATCGGATTGTGTGAGTTGCGGAGCCTGCTCACAGGCTTGTCCTACATCGGCTATTTCGGATGTATTTCAAAGCAAGGCCATTCAAGCCACCGATACAACCCGTACTATCTGTACCTATTGTGGTGTTGGTTGTAATCTGGAGGTCTCTACCACTAATGGTAAGATACTTTCTATCACCGCACCATACGATGCCGAAGTTAACCAGGGACATACCTGTTTGAAAGGGCGCTATGCCTTTAAATTCTACGATCATCCTGAGCGATTGGATTCGCCAATGATTAAGCGTAATGGTGAATTTGAAAAAGTGAGCTGGGAAGAAGTTTACGATTATATTACCGATAGATTTAAATATTTTAAGGCTGAATTCGGACCGGATTCCCTTGCCGGAATATCTTCATCCCGATGTACCAACGAGGAGAATTACCTGATGCAGAAATTCTTCCGCGCGGTGATCAACACCAATAATATCGACGGTTGTGCACGTGTTTGTCATTCGCCAACGGCTCTTGGGATGCAGCGTACCTATGGAACCGGAGCTGCAACCAATTCTATTGACGACTTAAAAGACACCAATTGTATCATGGTGATCGGTGCCAATCCTACCGATGCGCATCCGGTAACCGGTGCCAAACTGAAGCAATTCGCCATGAAGAGCGATAATGTGTGTATAGTGATAGACCCACGCAGAACCGAACTGGCTAGATACGCCACCCATCACCTGGCACTTCGCCCGGGCACCAACGTGGCCCTGCTCAATATGATGATGTATTATATCATTACTGAAGGACATGTGGATCAGGCGTTTATCGATAGCCGAACAGAAGGTTATAAAGCCTTCGAAAAAGAAATTCTGAATATAGACCTGGATGCTCTGGAAGCTGTTACCGGAGTAGACCGAAACGATGTAAAGGCAGCGGCAATTGCGTATGCAACGGCACCCAATGCCATGTCTTTCCACGGACTGGGAGTAACCGAACATTCACAGGGAACATTCACCGTGATGCAGATCGCCGACCTGGCCTTGCTAACCGGAAATATTGGAAGACGCGGAGTAGGAGTGAACCCCTTACGAGGACAGAATAATGTGCAGGGATCGGCAGATATGGGCGTTCAGCCGCATCAGGGAGCCGGCTACCTGGATGTAACCAACGACGAAGTAAATAAACGGTATAATGAATTTTATGGGGTAACAGTTCCGAAGGAAATAGGCTATAAGATCCCCGAAATGTTCGAAGCCGCCCTGGAAGGTAAATTAAAGTCCATCTGGATCATTGGGGAAGATGTGGTGCAAACCGACCCCAATACCAAGAAAGTGATAAAAGCACTGGAAGCAACAGATCTGGTGATCGTCCAGGAGCTGTTCATGACCGAAACAGCCAAGTACGCCGATGTGATCCTACCGGGAGCCTCCTTCCTCGAAAAGAGCGGTACCTTCACCAATGGAGAGCGAAGAGTACAGGCCGTACGACAGGTGGTAGAACCCATACCCGGCTCAAAACCCGACGGACAGATCATCGTGGATATCATGAACAGAATGGGTTATGCCCAACCGGACTATACCCCGGATGGTATGCTGGAAGAGATCTCCCAGATCGTACCCTTCTTTGCCGGTATTAGATGGGAACGTTTGGGCAAGAACGGACTGCAATGGCCGGTAGCCGAAGATGGCACCGATACCAAGATCCTGCATCAGAGTGAATTTAAAAGAGGGAAAGGTTACTTCGAATTCAACGCCTTTAGAGAAACCATGGAGTTGCAGGACCACGCAAAGGAATATCCCTATATCCTTACTACCAATAGGGAACTGGAACATTACAATTGCGGGGCCATGACACGTAGAACCGCAAATGAGAAAATACTTTCAGACGACTATCTTATGATCAACCCTGAAGATGCCAAAACGCATCTTATCCATGAAGGCGATTATGTGTGCGTGGAATCGCCACGAGGCAAGGTGGATGTAAAAGCCAGGATCACCGATGAGGTTAAGCCGGGCATCCTGAGTACTACCTTCCATTTCCCGGAGATCATGATCAATTTAATTACGGGCGATATACACGATTCGGAGGCCAAATGTCCTGAATACAAAGTGGTGGCCGTACGCATACGTAAGAGCAAAGGGAAATATAAAAAGCAACTGGTCTAAGCTATGACGCATGAAATAAAGGATATTCTTAATGCTCATCTGCGGGCCGCCGAAAATGGTTTAAAAACCGTTCTGGCCACAGTTGTAGACCTGGACGGGTCGTCATACAGAAAACCGGGAGTCAGAATGTTGATAGCGGAGAACGGCCAAATGACGGGTGCTGTAAGTGGGGGATGTGTGGAAAAAGATATCGCCCGAAACGCCGAATCTGTATTTAAGGACGGCGAAGCTGTTATGATGACTTACGACGGGCGTTACCGCCTGGGATGTGAAGGAGTGCTATATATATTGATAGAGATCTTCAATCCGGATAAGGAATTTATTTCAGCCTTCCACCAATGCCTGGAAAAGCGGGATCACTTTAAAATTCTATCGCATTATCGGAAAGAAGAAGGCGCCTTTTCGGGACTTGGAAGTTATATATGGATGGACGAGAACAAATTTCCAGTAAATAGGGATAATGATATTTCTACAAGTGAGCAAACCGACCTCAAAATATTTGAAAGGGAGATGCCACCTTGTTTCAAGTTGATGATCTTCGGTGCAGAACACGACGCTGTTCAGCTGTGCAAATACGCTGCGCTTAATGGCTGGGAAGTTTCTGTAATTGCGGGCCCGCTGGAGGCTAAGACCATAGAAAATTTCCCGGGAGCAAGCGAATTTCATTCGGTGGCGCCGGATGCGCTGATACTGGATAAGATCGACAACCAAACGGCCATCGTGATCATGTCGCATAATTTTGCTAACGATCTTCGCTACCTCATCGAACTAAAAGAAACAGATCCTGCATATATTGGTTTGCTGGGCCCGGCACATAGACGTGAGAAGCTCTATGCCCAGTTTATAGAATATTATCCCGAAGATGCTGAACGACTCATAGACCGAATTCACGGCCCAGCCGGTCTTAATATTGGTGCCGAAACCCCCCAGGAGATCGCAATTTCTATACTTTCGGAGATCTTGTCGGTGGTACGTGATAAAAAACCCATCCTACTGAAGGAGAAAAAAGGCGGTATACACGCTTAATTTTATATTCCCTGCTTGTCTGAAACTTCAAATATCGCCATTGTGATCCCGGCTGCAGGAGCCTCCAGCCGTCTCGGTAGCCCGAAACAGCTTCTTCAATGGGGAGATACAAATCTGCTCTCACATTGCATAGAGACTGCCTCATCGGTGGCATGTAAAGAGATTTTCCTGGTTCTGGGTGCTTATAAGGATGAAATTAGAGAACAGCTTACTCGCCAAACGGTGGAAATCCTGGAAAATCCCGGCTGGGAATCGGGCCTGGGAAGTTCGATCGCGCTGGCTATGAATAAAATTACGCAGTCTCCTCATAACATAGATGCTGCCCTCATCATGCTCCCGGATCAACCTTTGGTGGATCTGGATTTTCTGAAACGTCTGCTTAAAGAATTCAGTCCGGGGAATGAGCAGATCATCGCCTCAGTTTATGAGGACGGGAGAATAGGAGTACCGGCATTATTCGATCGATCTTACTTTAAGGAGTTGAGTGCACTAAGCAGCGATAAAGGGGCGCGAAAACTGATCACGGAAAATCTCAATGAGGTAACGGCTATTCCGGGAGAAGGGAAACTTAAAGATATCGATACCCGGGAAGCCTATGAAGCTTTGTACCGGGCTACCCACCAATAGTGATCATACTACGGTTCTTTCCGTGTAGTTCGGGTTGCTGAAGTTTTTCAAGGGTGTCCATTCCACCTCGGACCTTAAACTTTGCAAGCATGGTCTTTTGTATGATGGGCTCTATGGCCTCACCCGCACGAAGTAGTGTTAGCAAGTCTGTTTCAGAAGCAGAAAATAAACAATTCTTTATACGTCCATTGGCCGTGAGCCGGATCCGGTTACAACTATCACAGAACGGATTGGTTACCGAACTTATGATCCCAAAACTTCCCTTGTAATCTTTGATCCTGTAGTTTTTAGAGGTATCGTTGGGTGCATCCTGTAGTCGCTCAAGCTGGTCTTCGGTGTAGTGGTCACGTACCTTTTCCATGATCTCGGCATAGGAAACTGTCTTGTCGATGTTCCATTTGTTTCCATCAAAAGGCATAAATTCTATAAAGCGGACAGATACCGGAAGATCCTTTGTAAGTTCGATAAAATCGATGATCTCGTTGTCGTTCACATCTTTCATTAAAACTGCATTCACCTTTACTTTAAATCCTTCAGAAACTAATAAATGAAGGTTGTTCCATACCTGGGTAAAATTGTCTCTTCGAGTGATCTCCCTGAACTTTTCCGCGTGGAGCGAATCTAAACTCAGGTTGATCCCGTTGAGGTTGTATTTCTTAAGATCGTCTATAAATCGATCGATGATCACCCCGTTGGTGGTGAGGGTTAACGACACATCAAGACTGGATAATTTCTCTAGTATAGTAGTAAAATCCTTCCGTATTAATGGTTCACCCCCGGTAAGCCTGATCTTCCGCACCCCGTGATCTGCAAAGACCTTGGCGATGGTGTAAATCTCTTCGTAAGTCATTAAATGACTTTTGGGCGACAGTTGGATCCCTTCCTCCGGCATGCAGTAATTACAGCGCAAATTACAGCGCTCTATCAGGGAGATCCGTAAATAGGTATGTTCCCTACCGTGAGAATCGGTCAATATGTTGGTTACCTTGCTCATTGATCGTGTCTTTCTCCTTTTAATATTCTGAAAACATGCAGTATATGTGGAAATATGGCTTCCATAGATTCCCTGGCGCCCTTGGTTGAACCGGGGATAGCGAGTACAAGCGTGTTGTCTATCGTGCCCGCTACACTTCTGGATAACATGGAATAGGGGGTTCGTAACTGACCGTAATTGCGGATCACCTCCTCCACGCCGGGTATCCTTCGCTCGAGGATCTCATGAAGGGCATCCGGAGTGACATCTCTAGGGGAAAGACCGGTGCCTCCCGAAAAGATGATGAGGTCAATATTATTATTGGCATGATCCTTTACTTTCTGTTGTATGCTATCTTTTTCATCCGGAATTATATCGTAAGCAGCCACCTTCACATGGCAGGCCTCCAGCTTAGCGATCACCTCTTTCCCTGCCTGGTCCTCCTTTTCACCTTTGGAGATGGTATCGGAACATACAACTACAGCTGCGGTGAGATCCTTGCGGTAACGATCCTGGAAATCGGTTTTACCACCTCGTTTCTTAATTAATTTGATATGATGGATCTCTACTCCCTTGTCGATAGGTTTCAGCATGTCGTACATATTGAGAGCCACCACACTGGCACCGTGCATGGCTTCAACTTCCACACCGGTCTTGTAGATGGTTTTGATGGTACAATTCACGACTATTTCCAACTCCTTGATCTCAAAATCGATAGCCGCATATTCCACGGGGATGGGATGGCAGTCGGGCAAGAGTTCGGGTGTTTTCTTTATTCCCAGTAACCCGGCCGCCTTGCTCATGGCGAAGACATTTCCCTTAGGAACGGTATCCTTTTGAATAGCCTCAATGGTTTCAGCTTTGCTAACTTTTACGATAGCCTGTGCCGTTGCAATTCGGAGGGTATTGGCTTTATGTGTGATGTCTACCATAGCTTACGAATTTACTTTCCATTGATGCGACTCGTCCTCGAAGATCTCCTTGCCAAAAACCGGGACCTTGGCCTTTATCTCTTCTACAACATATTCCAGGGCTTTAAAAACTACTTTTCTTCGGGGAGAAGAGACAAAAACGAACAGGCAGATCTCACCGGCCCTCACTGTCCCAAGGCTGTGATAAATATGCATGCATGTGAGTTCGAATTTATCGAATGTAGCTTCCCGGATCTCATGAAATTTGGTATTGGCCATCTCCTCGTAAGCAGTGTATTCAATGGCGGTTATTTCTTTGCCATCCACCTGGTCTGCTCGTACCTGTCCCAGGAAAATATTATGTGCACCTATGGAGGTTTTACTTTGATGTTTCGCAATGGAATTAGAGATGAACTCCGGTGAAATGGCTCCCTCTACAAATACATTTTTTGGTTTTCTGTCTTTCATTTTATTAAAGATTTTATCGCTGGCTCCAGTGCCAGAGCGCCTCCTTTCAGGGAGTAGCAGCTTGTTATGTTGTTTGCTAACAATAAGGTTACGGCATTTTTACTTCGTATACCCGATCTGCAGAAGGTTACAATATTTTTTTCTGAATTTATTTCTGAAATGTTTTCCTCTAAAGACCCCAGTGGGATTTTGATACAATTAGGAAGTTCTACAACAGGTAGTTCTCCCGGCTCGCGAATGTCGATAAACTGAACGTCTTTCATTTTCAGAACCTCATCCACTGAAATTTCAGCGATATGGCAGGAAACTTCAGGAGTTGAATGAATCTCAACAAAGTTATCACGCTGACTTAGTACTTTATTAATTTCGTCTTGCCTCCTGGAAATTGTTATAAAGTTAGTGGTTGCCGAACGCGCATCATAGCACAATAACTTGCCCGAAAGAACTCCGTCGAACTCCAGTATCATTTTTATCACTTCGTTGGCCTGCATGCTACCGATAATTCCGGGGAGCACTCCAAGAACACCCACATCCGAACAGTTGGCCACAGAGGACGCCTTCGGAGGAAAAGCAAACATACATCGATAGCTCGGGCCCTCCCTATAATTAAACACCGAAACCTGACCTTCAAACTTATAAATCGCACCAAAAACCACGGGTTTGTTCAATAAAATTGCAGCATCATTAATAAGGTAACGGGTTTCAAAATTGTCTGTTCCGTCCAGGATGATGTCGTAATTGGATAGAATTTCTAAAGCATTCAGCGCATTGAGTTGGGTGGGAAAAGATCTTATATGGATGGTTGGATTAAGATCTTCAAGGCGTTTTTTCGCCGCCTCGGCTTTATTCTTGCCCAAAGATGAGGTTCCAAACAGTACCTGACGCTGTAGATTGGATTCTTCCACCAGGTCGTGATCTATAATACCTATGCTGCCCACACCGGCCGCCACCAGGTATTGCAGGGCGGGACAGCCAAGGCCACCTGCGCCTACTACCATTACCCTGGCTGAGGATAGTTTTTTCTGGCCTTCCGGGCCAATTTCTGAAAGAATGATATGTCTGCTGTATCTGTTCATATGTTAACCTCCCGAAAATGGTGGTAGCAGTGCAATTTCGCCACCTGTGATGGGGGTATCTTCAGAAACCAGTTTCTGGTCTATGGCTACCCGAAAATCCTTTTCTTTTAATCCCGGATATTTATCACAGAGCACCTCTAATAGCTCATTTACCGTGGATGGGCTGATGCTAAGAGATTCTTCCCGGCAGGAAGTTACCTCTGCCAGGAGTCCGAAATATTTAATGTTCGTACTCATTTTTTAATAGTTCTAATTGTTCCTTTGTATTTACGTTTGTCGTGTAATGCCCTAAATACTTGGGCAACTCGATCGTTTTTGCTTTCGAAGCTTCAACGAATTTGTTTAACCGCCGCTCTCCCTGTTTCAGTAACAATTCGCATTGAGGTAAACAATTCTTGTGGTAAAGACCTATAAGTGGGATCGTACTGCCGTTATACGCCAGCTGAATAATATCGTATTGAGGGTCGTATCCCTGTAGCAAAGTGGAAACCACTTCTTCCTCTATCAGGGGAATATCGCAACTAAGAACCAGGTTAAGGTCTGTATGAGAATGTGTGAGCGCGGCGTGTATACCAGCCACAGGCCCCGAATCTTTCACGATATCCTCCACGCGTCGGATCATTAGTTTGTCGTATCGGGTATGGTCGCTAACAATGATGATCTCGTGTACAAAGGGCTTCATGGTATTGATGATACGATTGGCAAAGCTCAGACCCTTCAGCATAACAAAACCTTTGTCGGTTCCCATCCTGGAACTTTTGCCGCCTGCGAGTAAAATACCGGTTATATGTTTTTTTTCTACGGTTACCATAAGAATAATTTTATTGAAGCAATAATTAGTACAAAAGCGAGCATATATCTTAGAAAGGCATTGTTAAATTTCTTACTCCCGAAATAACTGCCAAAATATCCTCCCACTACGGCGATCGCCACCAGTATCCATGCCTCCGATGAAATAGAAACACCTCCGGTTAGCTGTCCTAACAGCCCCGATGCCGAGTTTACCCAGATAAACAGGGCGGATACGGCTGCAGCTTCCTTCATCTTTCCCCAGTGCAGTAATAATATTACGGGCGTAAGTATAATACCACCACCAATACCAATAAGACCCGAAAAGAAGCCTATGATCGCCCCCAGGGCAAGGCCCTGCCAGATTTTAACTTGTTTTATTTCTTTGATCTCCCTTCCAAAAACATTGAGCATTTTAAGGATGGCAAAAATGAGCAGTACTGCCAGTATTTTTTTATAAACTGAAGCGTCTACTTCCAGCAGTCCCCCTACAAAAGCCATAGGAACAGAGGCCAGGGCGAAAGAAAAGAACAGCCGTTTGTTGAAATATCCGGCTTTGTAATAATGATAAAATGCCAGGCCCGAAACAAAGAGGTTGAGCAGTAGTGCCGTGGGCTTCATTACCTCCGGACTAAAAGAAAAAAGTGCCATAAGAGCCAGGTAGCCACTGGCGCCGCCATGGCCAACACTGGCATATAGAAAGGCTATCACCGGTAAGGTGAGGAGGAAACCCCAGATATATTCAGACTCTAAAAGCATTATAATTGATATCGCTTAATTTCTTTATCGAGATACTCCCAGCAGTTGTGATTAATAGCATCGAAAGTGCTAATAAGAGACCTGCCATAATCGGTTAATGTTGTGCCGCCGCCACTTTTACCACCAATGCTGGAATTTACGACCGGTTTTTTTGCGCGGGAATTCACGGTGTCCACTAATCGCCATGCCTTTTTATAAGACATCGCCAGGCTTTTGGCCGCCTTGGAAAGAGAGCCGGTTTCTTCTATTGCCTTTAAGAGGTTTACCCGACCTTCACCCAATAAGATCTCTCCGTCTGCTTCGATCCAAATTCTGCTTTTTATAGTGTATTTCATAGTGCTTAGTTTATGGGAAGCATGATCACTTCTACTTCATCCTTTACTTTTATTTCGAAGGTGTCTTCCGGCAGATATACCAGGGCATTGGCAATGGCGAAAGTATGCAGCATGGACGAGCTCTGGCCGTCCAGGATGCTCACTTCGTCCTGATGGTAGTGGGCTTTCAGGAACTGAGCCCTGTCACCTTTTTTAAGATAATTTGATTTCGATCTTGCCTTTATTCTTGGAAGAGAAAAATCTGTATTTCCACTCGCCAGTTCCAGGCCGGCCAACACATAATTATAAAAACAACTCAATGATGCCGCGGGATTACCGGGAAGTGCGAATATGAAATTCTTTCCGGTTTTACCAAAATATAAGGGCTTGCCTGGTTTCTGTTTTACTTTATAGAATAAAGGGGTCACTTCCAGTTCTTCCAAAGCCTTACCCACAAAATCGTAATCCCCAACCGAAATCCCTCCGGTTATGATAATGAAATCGTATTTCGTCTTCAGTTCGCCGATTAGCGACACGGTTTTTTGGTAGTTGTCTTTTACTTTGTATGTCGAGACCTTGGTGTAGTTACATCTTCGCATTGCCGACTCCAGCATGATCGCATTACTCTCGTAAATCTCACCCGGTTTTAAAGGGGTTCCCGCAGGGATTAGCTCATTACCCGTAGTTACAATTGCCACCGAAGGTTTAGTGTATACGGCAATTTTAGAGATACCCAGGGAGGCTAAAAACCCTATGGCAGCCGGGTTAATCACACTGCCTTCTGCCAGGGCTAGCTGGCCTTTTTTCACCTGTTCACCCTGTCCCCTGATATTAGCTCCTATCGCGACCTCTTTCTCTAAGGTTAGCTTAGAGTTCTCTGCGATCACGTGTTCCTGTATGGCAATAGCATTAGCCGTACGGGGCACGGCGGCTCCCGTAAAGATTCGTGCTGCCTGACCTTTATTTAGTTGGGGGAGGCTGGTGTCCCCGGCTTTTATTTCGGCGATGATCTCATACGCAGTGGTATCATCCAGGTTTAGGGCATAGCCATCCATGGCCGATTGCCTGAAGGGGGGCATATCAATAGGAGAGATCACATCTTCACTCAGTACATAACCCGAAGCAGAACCAATGGGTATTACGTCAGTTTCCGAAGTTTTCACTATGGAATTTCTTACAATTGATATGGCTTCTTCAACAGAGATCATAGCAAGGCGTTATTTCCTAGTAAATATAACGACTTTTCATGGATTTTCAGAAACAAAAAACCCAACAATTACGTTGGGTTTTCAAAAACCGAATTAGGTTTAGTACTCCTGAGGAGCAGATTGTTAGGTTAAAAGTACAACAATTAATGCGTTGCCGGCTACCTTAGTTATCGCATCCGGCTAGTATTGTAATAAGCTGGTCTGCCATTTCCCTTGCTTTTATAGAATAAAAGGTTCGGGTGGCGAGAACAGATTCTACTTCTAGTTGTTCCAGGGTTCGTGTATACGACTGTTCTGTTAGTGGCTCCACCTTATCGCAATCCATGAGTCGAATAAAGCGGTTAATGGCGGTTTCCATTTCCAACAGATTGGCTTCTGCCTCAAACTTGATACGTTTCTGTTCGGTGAGTTTGATCTCTTTTTCGCGTTGAAGCTTGGCCTGCAATTCCTTTTGTGCCTTGAGTTGGGCTTCCAGGGCCTTTTGTTTTCGCAAGAGTTGTTCCTGCTGTGCAAGAAGCTCCTGCTCTTGAGTGATCAGGTTGTTTTCATCCACGATAAGGCTATAGGTTGGATCGGGTTCGTTACAAAGATCAAGGGAAATGAGGATGGATTTTATACTGCTTAATGCACTTGTCACATAGAACCGGGACACTTCAAATTTATCTTTTTCCAGGGCCTTGCCTAAATAGTCCAGGCTGTCGTAGCTGGCATTATTCGCTTCGGTACAACCGCAGTTTTCGGTAGCGGCAAATACTTTTTCCACAGCTTCCTGTGCTCTCAACGAGTATTGTTTCAGGTGTTCCAGGTTGTTTGATGCCAGGGCTTTTTCTGAATGTTCTACCGCATAGGTAGCATTTTGATAGGCATCGCCACATCGCATGGCAAAAGCTTGTATGGAACAGAAACCAAGAAGAAGGAATAGGGTAATTTTACTTTTCATACGCAGATGGAATTATATAAGTCGGAAAAATGCCAATAAAATCGATAAAAAGCAAAATATTTCGATGAAATACCATTAAATTAACATTTTGGCGAATAGATTTCTTAAAAACACATGGTTTTAGGTTGTATTTCCGGCAGGCTGCTAAGCTATATTATTGGTGTACTCACATTATTTTTAATTATTTATGGTTTATTTGCCTAACTTACAATGTGTTATCATGGCTTGAAAATCGGGTCCCTGGTAATGTGGTATTCAACTAACTAATAAATTATGAACCTCACCAGGCGTCTCACTGTTGCGTTGCTGTTTATGGTCTCTTTATCCTATGGACAGACTTCCTACACTATTTCGGGTAAAATTTTAGATGCTAACAATGAGGCCATTGCCTTTGCCAATGTGCTCCTTATGAAAGTTAGCGATTCCACCTTTGTAAAAGGTGCGGTTACAGATGAGAGTGGCGATTATATACTGGAAAGTATCCCGTCTAACTCATACTATGTAGAGGGTTCTGTAGTTGGTTTTCAAACGTCCAGATCTGAAGCCTTCACCCTCAACACTAATTATACGGTTCCTGTGCTTGTGATGATTGAAGGCGAGGAACTCGGTGAAGTGGTGGTTCAGGCCAAGAAGCCATTATTTACGCAAAAAGTGGATCGGTTAGTGATCAACGTGGAAAATAGTATAGTCTCTTCGGGAGGCACAGCTCTGGAGGTGCTTGAACGATCTCCCGGAGTGGTGGTAAACAGGCAGAGCAATGCCATATCTGTGGTTGGAAAGGATGGAGTGGTGGTAATGATCAACGGAAAGACCAGTTATGTTCCTGCCTCCTCACTTGTTCAGTTGCTGGATGGGATGAGTGCCGATAATATAGAATCCATTGAGCTAATCACCACCCCTCCTGCAAATTTTGATGCTGAAGGGAATGCCGGTTTCATCAATATAGTGCTAAAGAAAAATGCTAACCTTGGACTGAACGGGTCCTATTCGCTTTCGCTTGGGTACGGAAAAGGATTGGTTTCTAACGACAATATTAATTTCAATTATAGGAAGAATAAGTTTAATGTCTTCGGAAGTTATTCGTATCGTGCAGACCAAAGAGCGCAGTTGTTTAAAACCAGCAGAGAATATCAGGAAGATGGCGAGCTGTTGTCCACTACCTCCAGAACCGACAGGGAGCCTGATCAGCAAAATCATGGAATCCGATTGGGTATGGATTACCAGATTTCAGAAAAAACAATTATAGGGACCATCCTTACCGCCTTCGATAACAAATGGCAGATGGATGCCTTTAACAGTAGTTTCGATGCCGTAAATGGAATGCCAACCTCTTTCGTAGAATTGGCAAATACCGAAACCAATCAATTGAAACACTTTGGTGCGAATTTCAATATAAAACACGAGTTCACCGATGATGAATTTGTGAGTATGGACGTAGATTATCTCTTTTACGAATTCGACAATCCAACAGATTATACCAATACTTTTTACGATGCAAATATGATGTTCTTACGAACCGAATTCCTGCAGAGCCGGAAAGAAACACCACTTTCAACCTGGGTAGGAAAGATCGACTATAGTAACAAGATAAATGATAATCTGAAAGTAGAGGCCGGAGCAAAGGCTACAAAGAACGATTTCGAGAATGATGTTTCTGTGGCCAATGAGATCGATGGGATGTTTGTGTTCGATCCTACCTTGACCAATTTTAGTGTGTTGGATGAGAAAATACTGGCGGCCTATGGATCTGCAGAGTATACCATAGATGAAAAGACTTCTGCCAAAGCCGGCCTTCGTTATGAGTATACAGATTCCAGGCTGGATGTGGATACGCAGGGCAGGGTAGTGGACCGGCAATTTGGGAAATGGTTCCCATCTATTTTTCTAAGCAGGACCCTAACCGAGAATTTAAGTATGAACCTGTCCTACTCCAAACGAATTACCCGGCCAACCTTCAATGATCTGGCCCCTTTTGTAATATTTTTTGAACCCAATACCTTCCTCTCGGGGAACGCGGGGCTGCAACCGGCCATCTCGAATACCTATAAGTACGATATTACTTTTAAATCGTATTTCCTGTCCTTCCAATACACCGATGAAGATGCAACCATTGCTAATTTCCAGGAACGAATAGATCCGGACACGGGGCGATTGATCTTCGAGGCGGCCAACCTGGACTATACCCGAACGTTTTCGATCATCGCTGGGATTCCGGTAAAACTTACCAAATGGTGGCGTACCCAGAACAATTTTACCTATGTGCGCCAGAAAGTGCGTTCCTTTTACCTGGGAGTACCTATAGAACAGGAACTGGGGATCTTTTCGGCTAACAGTACACATTCGTTCAAGGTTTCGGATAGCTTTTCGGCCGAATTATCCGGGTTTTACAATGGCCCGGGATTCTTCGGAAATGCGCGTTACGACGAATTCTACGCCATAAATATTGGGCTTCAGAATAAATTCAGTGATAAGTGGGGAACACTAAAGTTCTCTGTCAATGATATTTTCGATTCCCTCGAATTCAATGGTGGTACCGATCTTCCGGAACAAAACATCTTTACAAGGAACACCTTCGATTTCAGCAACCGAACCTTTACTATTACCTATAGCAGGAACTTTGGAAATAGAGACCTGAAATCTGCCAGGAATCGGGAGACCGGATCGGAAGCCGAAAGACGACGAGTTAACTAGAACAGCGAATCCACCTCTTTCGCAAATAGCTGGCTTATTTTCCTATATTTAGCCCATGAAGCGGTTCACCTTAACTTTTATTATAGCGATAATTATATTGCCTGTTTCCGGGATACGAGGACAGGAAGAGATCAATTGGATGGATGTAACCCAATTAGAAGCCGCTATGGCCAAGGAGTCTAAACCGGTTTTTTTCGACGTTTATACAGATTGGTGCGGATGGTGCAAACGAATGGATAAGACTACCTTCAAGCATCCTAAAGTTGTGGCTCTGATCAACGAAAAATTCCATGCGGTGAAGTTCAATGCCGAGCAGAAAGGGAGCTTTAAGTTCCAGGGATACGATTTCAAGTTTGTGAAAAGCGGGAGGAGGGGATATAACGAGTTTGCAGCCGCGCTGCTAAATAATAGTATGAGCTACCCGAGCTATGTGGCTTTAAACGAAAAGTTTGAGCGGATCACCATCATTAAAGGATACCAGACTTCCGAAGAACTATTAAAGATCCTCGATTACCTGGGAAACAAACACTACATAGATCAAACTTGGCAGGAATATAAAGCCACCTCAGGCGATAAATAAATGTAATTGTTCTTTTTTTGATCAATTGGGCTCGGAGTATGCCACTTCAGAAAAAATTTTTCATTTAATCTATATTGTTTACTGTAACTCCCTCTGTTTCATACGGTACTATGATCTAGGTCATTGCTAAATTTTCATGTTCACTCTATATTATATAAATGCGAACTGAATTAGTAATATAAAAACCTAAAGTCATGAAAAAAATAGTATTGATACTTGTATTGATCGGTATAGTACTGCCGATGAAAGCCCAGGATCCTATACAGCTTGATGAGATCGTTGTGAAAGCAATGAATTACAAATACCTGAGTGCTGTAGAGAATTCTGAAGCACCCGTTCCAATTTGGAGCGTTGAGAAGGAGGCTGCAATGTTCGACGTAACAGACAGCGACGTTTACTTAGACGATTTTAATATGTACCATGTCACATTCCGAATTCCGGATGGTGTGATGGTAGTTGCATACGACCAGGACGGAGAGATCATTAAGACCATTGAGCGATTTAAAAATTATCAGTTACCAGAAGACGTAAGTATGGCCTTGAAGGATCGTTACCCAAAATGGCAGGTTGTTAAAGACCTGTTCCTTGTTACCTATTCACAGAAAAAAGGAGCGGACAAGATGTATAAGATCAAGTTAAAAAACGGAAAGGAAACCATTCGAGTTAAGATGGATCAGAATGGAAATTTCCTCTAGGATAAACGATATATACACAAAAAAGGAAGGTTTTTAGCCTTCCTTTTTTTTATTAAAATGTTCTTTTATTACTCTAAGCGTACATAATTTTCGGAAGATTCCGGATTTCCTTTACTGTCCCATACGATCTGGCTGTATCGTTTTTCCCCCAGGTCGAGTTCGAAAGTAAATACCTGAACCGTATCCACAATGCGCATCATAGCATCGGAAGCATATTCCAGTTGCTCATGCAGCATACCATCTTTTATTTCGTATGAGCCATAGCCGAACCATTCGTTAGAATCGGCCGGATTAAAACGTGTCCACATTACTTTCCCCTTGGTGTAGATCTTCACCTGTCTGTAACCATTCAAATTCATGATGGTATCCTTCACCTGACTGTTTTCATAAAGAAATTGATGTTCGAGCTCCCAAACCCCCTCAATGGACAAAGCGTTGTCCTGGGAATTGTTTTTGTCTGCAGAAATAAAGGCGATCGCCCCAATTACACAACAAACCATAAGAATTACTTTTTTCATATGAGTGCCGATTTAATTGATGTCCTTGAAATATCACAATTAAGGTACGAAAAAACAATCAATTTAATTAGTCACAATACGGAATAATTGGCAGGATCAAAATAATAGGATTATACCGAGGAGAGTTAAAAAGAAGTATTTTTGCATCTTCAAAGCAGAATTATGATTGAAATTATCCGAACCCGACGAGCCGTGTATCCCACCCAATATAATTTGGAAGAGATTACAAAAGCAGAGCTCAATATTATACTGGAAGCTGCTAACTGGGCTCCAACGCACAGACGAACGGAACCCTGGCGATTTAAGGTGTTCTATGGAGAATCTCAAATACATCTCGGGAAGTTTCTCGCCGAAAAATATAAAGAGACCACCGAAAAATATGCCGAGTTCAAATACAGTAAGATATTGGACAAGACAAAACAGTCGGGATGCATCATCGCTATCTGCATGCAGCGTGACCCCAATGCCTCCGTTCCCGAATGGGAAGAGATCGCAGCTACAGCAATGGCCGTACAGAATATGTGGCTAACCGCACATTCTATGAACATCGGAGCATACTGGAGCAGCCCGGCCTATAAAGAATTTCTGGGGGAACATATACCCCTTGCCAAAGGCGAACAATGCCTGGGGTTCTTTTATATGGGGAAATACGACGGACAGTTGCCTCCCGGGGAACGAAAGACATCTATCGAGGAGAAGACAAGCTGGATCTAAAAGAGCGAGCCTGCCTGAACCTGTAATCATTTATAAGAACAAAGAACGCTTTAAGGCAAGAATAATTACGCCAAGAGTACGTTATGAAGTTCCTCATTTATGAAAATGATTCTATATTTGCAGGAGTTTAAAAAACAGTAGATGAATCACAGGCGGAAGATGATGATTATAGGGATTTTGATCCTGGTAGTTCTTGTCGTTGATCAGGCATTAAAATTTTACGTAAAAACAACATTTCCTCTGGATGGCGGGTTCAGGATGCTTGGTCTGGATTGGGCGCAGATAAAATTCACCGAGAATTACGGAATGGCTTTTGGTCTCGAATTAGGCGGGAAGGCCGGGAAGATCATCCTGGGTGTGTTTCGTATTATAGCCGGCTCCGGTTTACTGTATTACACCTATAATTCCCTGCGACAGGATAAAAGATTCTCCTTTGTAACATCACTGGCTTTGATCACTGCAGGAGCGATCGGTAATATTATCGATGGCTTATTTTATGGGGTGATCTTTTCTGAATCTACCACCATGACAACGGCCAGTTTTATGCCGGAAGAAGGAGGTTACAGCACTTTTTTTGACGGTCATGTAGTGGATATGTTCTATTTCCCGATCATCGAGACCTACTGGCCCGAATGGGTTCCCTTTGTAGGAGGGGAGCTGTTTAAATTCAACAACTATATCTTCAATTTTGCCGACCTCTCCATTACGGTAGGCGTTATCTGGATCATTTTCCTGGGCGCTTTTTCGAAGAAGTTCTCCTTATAGCCTAGAACAATAGCGAACGAAATTCCCAGACCTTCCAACAGAACAACCCAAGGAAGACGAAGGTGGCGAAAAGTTTCATAAAGGTTGAGGCCAGAAAGCCAATAAACGAACCGAAAGCAGCCTTTACAGCCTGAGGCCCTTGTGTTTGGTTGAAAGCAAGTTCACCCACCAGGGCACCCACAAAGGGCCCTATAAGTATCCCGAAGGGAATAGGGGCGAGAATTCCCACTATGAGTCCGATGAACGTACCCCAGGCTCCGGCCCTGCTGCCGCCAAATTTCTTGGTTCCAAGCGCCGGAATGATATAGTCCAGCAAGTAAATACCAATGGCCACAACTCCGGTAATGATGATAAAGGTCCATTCGAACTCAATAGAAGGCGCCAGGTACAGCACAATTAGGCCCAGCCAACTAATAGGAGTACCGGGAATAACAGGTAAGATGCTGCCCACAATACCTACCAGCATTAAAATAAATCCAACGATCAATAAAATTATATCCATAAGCACTCATTAGAAGATAAAAATACGCTTCTGTTACATTTTTATAACTAAAAAATTAGTTTAAACTAAATATTTAGTTATATTTGGAGCGTAAAACAGAGTGATTATGAAACAACTTACCAAGGCAGAAGAGGACATAATGCAGATATTGTGGGATCTGGGAGAGGCTAATGTGGCAGCGATCATAGACGAATTGCCCAAGCCAAAACCGGCATATAATACGGTGTCGACAATTGTGAGGATACTGGAAAGTAAAAATTTTGTGGCCTATAGGAAAGAAGGCCGGGGTCATATTTATTTTCCTAAAGTGAAGAAGGAAGAATATAGTAATCAGTCTATAAATAAACTGGTAGACGGATATTTCCAGGGTTCTTTTAAAAGCATGGTGTCTTTCTTTGTTGAGAAGAATGACATTAGTATTAACGAACTGGAGGCGATTATGAGGGAGATCAATAAAGACGAAAGATCATGATACATTATATCTTACAAACCATAGCGTTCCAATTACTCTTTTTATTGGTATACGATCTGTTTCTCAAGCGAGAGACCTTCTTTAACTGGAACAGACTTTACCTGTTGCTCACACCCGTGTTAAGTTTGCTATTACCCTTTGTACAAATTGGTGGGATACGTGAGGCAATTCCTCCCTCATACACAGTTCAACTACCGGCAATTTTGGTAGGAGGGTCGCAGGCATCTGGTGATGTGGCCACCGGCGGATTCGAGTTTCCCTGGGTTACACTATGGTTAACGGGATTGCTGGTGAGCATTGGATGGTTTGTTTATAAGTACATCAGAATACGGAAGATCAGGGTTAAAAGCAGTGATTGGCAGCATCCTAGAATAAGGGTGAAACTCATTCCGGGGAGCAATTCGGCTTTTACCTTCTTTAGTACAGTGTATTTAGGAGCGGAGCTTTCAGAAAAACAAAAAGAACATATACTTCTTCACGAACAGATCCACGTGGAGGAACATCATACCTGGGACCTTATCCTCTTTGAAGTACTGCGCATGGTATTTTGGTTCAACCCGCTGGTATATGTATTTCAGAAAAGAATTGCCGCTTTACATGAATTTACAGCCGATAGAAAAGTAGCTATGGCGAAAGAACGAAATGCTTATTACCAGCACATGCTGTCCCAGGTATTTCAAACCGATCATATTTCATTTATAAATACATTCTTTAATCATTCATTAATTAAAAAGCGAATTATCATGTTACAAAAATCAAGATCAAAACGAATTTTTCAGTTAAAATACTTACTCATTCTACCTGTAATTTGTGGAATGTTAGTGTACACTTCCTGCGCTCAGGAATCGGATATGGCAAATAATGAAATGGACAATGCAAATAATTTCGTAGCCGGATCCAATAGTGAAATATTGGATAATATTGCAAGTTTACAGGAGGCTATCGCATCTCAGGGTGAACTTACCAACGAAGAGAAAAAGGCTCTGAAAATGCTCTATGTGAATGC
>QQUG01000065.1 GCA_008501705.1 Flavobacterium sp. | reverse complement strand
TGCCTTTTTATTGGAACTCACCGTGTTCTTATTGTTTGCTATCTTTCAGAAGCGAAAGAATAAATTATTACGTGAACAACAGGATGCCGAAAACCGATACCGTGAAGAGATCATAGAAACTCAAATAGAGATCAAGGAAGAGACCTTACGAAATATTAGTTGGGAATTGCACGACAATATTGGGCAGTTACTCACACTTTCCAAGATCCAGCTGCAGAATGCAGATGACAAGCCGGAGCGGGTTCAGGAGGCTTCAGAAACCATTGGGCAGTGCCTGGAAGAACTTCGCAGTTTGTCTAAACTTATCAATCCGGATACCTTTAGCAATCTCTCATTGGTTGAGGCGCTTCAGCTGGAAATGGAACGATTTAACAGGATGAAATATCTAAAGGCGAGTTTGAGCTTTAGTGAAGCAGATTTCTCCCTCGATAACAAAGTAGAATTGATTATCTTCCGTATGCTGCAGGAATTCTTCACCAATACAATAAAACACTCTCAAGCAGACGTTTTAAAGGTAAATGTCGACTTTAAAGATGGTATACTGAAGATCGAAGCAAGTGATAACGGAATTGGCTTTGACACGGAAGTTAATAACGCAGACTCCGGAATTGGCCTGATGAATATAAAAAATCGCGCTACCTTGATAGGGGCAGCTGTAGAAATACATTCGAAGGAAGGGGAGGGAACACTGTTCAAACTAACCTATAAAAAGAACGAATTATGAGTTATTCGGTAGTTGTAGTAGATGACCATAACCTTTTGTCGCAGGCTATAGGGGGCTTGGTGGATGGATTCGATAAATTCTCTGTACTTTACACTTGCAAGAACGGTAAGGACTTGATCGAAAAACTAAAGAATCCGAAGAATATTCCGGATATCGTCCTTATGGATGTTAATATGCCCATCATGAATGGTATCGAGGCTACATCCTACCTATACCAGAACTTTCCACAGATTAAAATACTTGCCTTGTCTATAGAGGAAGATGAGAATACCATCCTGAAAATGCTCAGGGCGGGTGCCAGGGGATATCTTATGAAGGATGTAAGGAAATCGGAATTACAGCTTGCATTGATCGAACTTATCGAAAAGGGATACTATCACACTAATACCGTGGCAAAAGTGTTAGTGGATTCGCTTTCTAGTAAGGAGCGTAGTATAGATACTCTAAAGGAGCGAGAGATCGAGTTTATCCGTCATGCCTGTACCGAAAAAACGTACAAGGAGATAGCGGATGAAATGTTTCTAAGCCCTAAAACCATTGAAGGCTACCGAAACTCTATCTTCGAAAAATTGAATTTGAGAAACAGAACCGGCCTCGTGATCTATGCTATCAAGCACAAGATCTTCGTACCATGAGAATTACCATAGCCTGCTAATTGTGAGTCCGTCACGAATAGGCAACATAACCGTCTCCAGTTTCGGATGTTCGTTCAATAGCTTATTATACTTGAGCAATGCCCTGGTGTCTTCATCATCGGGTTGCAGCGGTTCTACCACTTTACCACTCCAAAGCACATTGTCACTTAAGATCACGGCTCCTTTTTCCAGTCTGGGAAGAAGCAGTTCCAGATACCTGGGATAGTTTCGCTTATCTGCATCGATAAAGACAAGGTCGAATTTTTTTTTAAGCTTCGGAATGATCTCGAGAGCGTTTCCGGTGTGCTGTATAATTCGATCTCCAAATCCGGATCTGTCGAAATATCTTCGTTGGAAATCATGCAACTCCTCGTTAATATCGATAGTATGTAATTCGCCGCCCTCGGCCATACCTTCAGCAAGACAGAGGGCAGAGTATCCGGTATAGGTGCCTATTTCGAGAATATTCTCCGGGCAGATCAACTTAGAAAGCATACTTAAAACCCTCCCTTGCAAATGCCCGCTCAACATTCGGGGAGCGAGTATTTTTTGCCAGGTCTCCCTGCTAAGCTCTTTTAAAAGCTCAGGTTCGGGCTGAGAATGTGCTACTACGTATTCGTCTATCCTTTCAGGTAGAAAATCCATTATTCACCCAGTATTTGTTTTACCAGTTTGGCTTTAGATTCTTCATCTTCGCCGAACAGCCATTGAAGAACATTGTCCTCCCAGATCTGATCACACTCTTCAGAAGTAAGGATATTTCTTTCCTTTGCCAGGTCAAGTATCTTCCCGGGATAAGAGGATTGTGATTCACTTTCCATCTCGCCAAGGGGGTAGGGATCGTCTAATCCCATAACCACTTGTTTAGAGCTCTGGTTCTCGACCACAAGTTTTAGAGATCCCGTATCATGTACCAGGGTATCAAAGAAAATATTTTTATGGCCTACAGATTTGCGAGGATGAACCTTACCTTCGAATAGGTCCGGACGGCCATCAAAGCCTTGTATTCGCCTTCCCAGGTTGATCTGAGCGAGTTGACCGCCATGAGCGAAACAGGTTCTCATATTAGGAAATTTATCTGCGTAGCCGTTCAGCGTTAGGAAATGATAGGCATCTGCACATTGGGCCAGCATCCAGATAAGATGGAATCGCCAGGCCGTGTTTTCCAGTTTAATAAACTTTTCTCCATCGTAGGGATGAACTTCAACGGCGAGGTTGTACCTGGAGGCCAATTCGAAAATAGGTTCGTTCTCCTCATCGAAGATACATCGCCAGGTCCCTATGGTATCCATATAGTGGGTGGGTAAGCAAAGTAATTGCATGCCCAGCTCTTCTACACAGCGCTCGATCTCCCATAGTGCACCTCGAACAAATCCCGGGTGGACTACAAATCCACATGTAAATTTAGATGGATTGTCATGTTGAACCTGGGCGTTGAAATCGTTTTGAAAACGCAGGGCTTTTTTCATCTCTTCAACTCGAAGGCCGTTTCCGTATAACTGGGACAGATTAAGCACAACAGCATGGTCGATCTTATTGCGTTCCATCCATTCCAGTTTCTCATCCAGAAAAAAACTCGAATCGGTAACGGGCCTGCTCCAATCCTTTTGAAGCATGAATTTTCTGTCCTTATCTACCCAGAAAATTCCTTTATCCTTCATAAACTGAGGTATCTGTTCCGGATAGGGAAGGAGGTGTGAATGACCATTAATTCTAAGTTTTCGTCTCATCAGATAAAGTTACAAACTTTTCGTCCTTCCACCATCCACGGGAAGGTTTATTCCATTAATATAACTGGCCGCTTCGCTGGCCAGGAAAGCCACCGCGTTGGCGATCTCACCAGGCTGTGCAAATCGGCGTGCAGGTACCAGGTTCTTCATCCATTCTGAAGCTTCGGCTTCAGATTTATTAAGCCTGTTGGCAGCTTTGGAAATTATATCATCCAGCCTGTCTGTGGCCGTAAAACCGGGAAGAACGTTATTCACTGTGATCCCGTGAGGGCCGAGCTCATTTGCCATGGTCTTTGCCCAACTCGCAACTGCACCACGTATGGTATTACTCACGCCCAGGCCATCAATTGGCTGTTTTACAGAGGTTGAAATGATATTGATGATCCTTCCGTAATCTGCCTTTTTCATTCCGGGAACTACTGCCTGAACCAGGATATGATTGTTCACCAGATGCTGTTCGAACGCATTACTGAATTCTTCGGTATCTGCTTCGAAGATCGGGCCTCCTTTTGGGCCACCGGTATTGTTCACCAGGATGTGAAAGATCTTATCTCGAGTGGCGACAGCGATCTTTTGTTTTACTTCTTCGGTCTTGCTGAAATCTGCAACAAAGTAGTTGTGCTTCTGGCCTTGTTCGAAGGGTAATTCGATGAGTGTTTCCTTTAATTTTTCCTCATTACGGGCCACCAAAGTTACGGTCGCTCCCATGGAGGCCAGTTCGATAGCACTAGCTTTTCCTATGCCTGCTGTACTTCCGCAAACGAGGGCATTTTTATTGCTAAGGTCTAAATTCATAATATCTAGGCGTCATATTTAATACATACATTTTTTGGTTCGGTGAAGAAACGTAAGGCTTCAAAACCTCCCTCACGACCTACGCCGCTGGCTTTTACACCACCAAATGGAGTGCGGAGGTCCCGGTTGAGCCAGGTATTTACCCATACAATGCCTGCTTCAAGTTTCCTGGAAACCCGCATGGTTCGGTCTATATTACTGGTCCAAAGTGTAGAAGATAAACCGTAAGGAACACTATTCGCCATAGATAAAGCTTCTTCTTCAGAATCGAATGGCATCATAGTCACTACCGGTCCAAATATCTCCTCTTGATTCACCCGGCATTGATCGTCGTAAACCTCTATAACAGTAGGTTGGAGGTAATATCCGTTTTCCGAACCTTTCACGCTCACTTCATTACCACCGTACAGTATTTTACCACCTTCTTCCATGGCGATCTTTATATACGACTGTACCTTTTCCATATGCGGTTTAGATACTAGGGCACCGATCCTGGTCTCAGCATCAAAGGGGTTACCAACTTTTAGGGCTTTTACACGTGCGACAAAATCGGATTTAAATTTTTCATAAATGGGTCGCTCCACAAAGATCCTGCTTCCGCAGAGGCAAATCTGTCCCTGGTTGGCAAAAGAAGACCTTACCGTTACTTCCAGCATGGTATCATAATCACAATCTGCAAAAATGAGATTAGGGTTCTTGCCCCCCAGTTCAAGGGATAGTTTTTTAAACATGGGAGCCGCTGTCCTGGCAATATGTTCGCCGGTTTTAGTCCCTCCTGTAAAAGAAATAGCTTTAATATTTGGATGCGCAACAATTGCCTGTCCTGCAGAGGGGCCGGTTCCATGAACAATATTGAGGACTCCCTTAGGTAAACCCGCTTCTGAAAGGATCTCGCCCAATAAGAACGCGGTTTTTGGAGTTACTTCACTGGGTTTAGCCACTACGGTATTCCCCGCTGCAATTGCCGGCGCAACTTTCCAGGTGAACAAATACAGTGGCAAATTCCAGGGTGATATGCATCCCACCACTCCAATGGGTTGCCGTAAGGTAAAATTAATGGTGTTTAATCCTATACTCTCATGGGCTTCACTGGAAAACTGTGTGATGGCATTTCCAAAGAACCTGAAATTGGCAGAAGCTCTTGGAATATCTACAGATTTAGCCAGGCTGAGTGGTTTCCCGTTGTCTTCAGCTTCGGCATGGGCCAGTTTATTAAGATTTTCTTCAATAAGGGTAGCAATCCTCAATAAAATGCGGCTGCGTTCTTCGATAGTGGTGTTACTCCATTGAGGAAAAGCAGCTTTGGCTGCCTTATATGCTTTTTCGACATCGGCCTCGTTCGAATTTGCTATTTTTCCGTACACCTCACCCACCGATGGATTATAGTTGTCGATCCATGTTCCACTTAGAGGTTCGCAATATTCTCCGTTTATATAATTTGTGATTTTTTCCATGCTTTCAGGCTGGGATTTTCATTTTATTTGAAATGAAATATCTAGGTGTTCGTCGGTTTGTATGCCATGACTTTGATCTCCACCACAAGATGCGGATGAGGTAATTGGTGAACTGCTACGGTGGTTCGGGTAGGTCCGTTCTCCTTGCTGAAAAACTCTGCGTATACCTCATTATAACCGGCAAAATCGTTCATATTAACCAGGAAAGAAGTGACATCGCAAACATCTTCCATGGTCGCTCCCTCGGTAGCCAGGTAATCTCTGATATTATCCAGGACAGCTCTTGTTTGCTCCCTAACATCCAAACGCATGGTCCCCATCTCATCTACCGTATGCACACCTGCGAAAGTGTTATCGGGCAGGCGGGAACTGGTTCCACTCACAAAAATAAAATCACCCACACGTTTTACATGTGGATAGGCACCTCTTGGTGTAGCTTTTCCTTCTACTAGTCTGCTTTTCATGATCATAAATTTTTTACAACTGCATCATCCTGCAGTATTTCGCTGGTCTCTTTATTAACTTTCTCCAGCTTTTCCCGTAATGACAAGCTGCCCGGTAATTTTCCATCCTGTAATAGATTAAGGATCGCCTTATCCTGGGCACGACCTCTTTTCATTGCTTCTGAATATGGGATGTTCTCGTTAAAGGTAACCAAAGAATATTTGCTGTTATATTCTGAAGGGAATTCGGTTTCAAACTGTAATTCCAATCTGCGTTTCTCCTGAAAAAGATCACTTGCCGTATGTTCTTTCATTTCATGGAAGTTGTCCACAGCCAGATCTGCAATGGCATCTGTATCTTTCTTCCTCACTTTTTCGTATTCGGTTAAGATCTTTGGCCAGTCGCCTTCGTATTGCTCTATAACTCCATCAAGTACCACTACATCTTCAAAAGAGGCGTTCATGCCTTGTCCGTAAAAAGGAACGATGGCATGTGCAGCATCGCCCATTAACAGGGTTTTTCCGTAGCAACTCCAGGGAGAGCACTTTATCGTACCAAGTGGCCCGGTAGGGTTTTCGAAGAATTCTTCCACCAAGTTAGGCATTAATGCAACGGCATCCGGATATTCTTTCTTAAAGTATTCGGTAACCATTTCCGGGGTAGTGAGATTATCAAAACAGTAATCACTGTCACTAAAAGGAAGAAAAAGTGTTACCGTAAAACTACCATCCAGATTGGGAAGTGCGATCAACATATCTTCCCCCCGAGGCCAAATATGCAGGGCATCGTTATCGGTTCGGAATCCGCCTCCTTCTGCTGCGGGGATAGTGATCTCTTTATAGCCGTGAGTGAGCCAGTTCTGGGAGAAACTAAACAGGAATTCTCTGCTTAAGAACATACTTTTTCGTACGGCCGATCCTGCACCGTCTGTCCCAAACAGCAGGTCGCCCTGAATTTGCTGCTTTTTACCCGTGTTATAATCTGCAAAGATCGCGCTGCCGGATTTGAGATCAACCTCTTCACATCCTAAATTAAAGAGAAGTTTCACATTAGGCATCTTTTCACAGGCATTGAGAAGTAACATATTTAGTCCCGGCCTTGAAACCGAATTGATATGCTCATGAGACCTTCCGCTGTATCGGGTAAGAAAGGTCTTCCCGTTTTCATGATGAATCATTCTTCCCTGCATGGGAATACATAATTTCTTTGCAGCCTCTTCAACCCCTGCTAATCGCAATCCGCGTAATCCGCGGTCACTTAAGGCAAGGTTAATGGATCGCCCCGCATCTTGTTCAACCTTTCTCAGGTCCGGCCTTTTTTCAACCAGGGTGATATTGTATCCGCGCTGCGCAAGCCTTAGTGCCAGTAAACTTCCGCAGAGACCTGCACCCACAATCAATATATCTTCCTTTTTATTCATTTAGTTTAAAATCTTCTTTAGCCTTTCGGCGAAATGAAACACATCCTCAAAACTATTGTACAATGGTGCCGGAGCCACCCTGACCACATCCGGTTCCCGCCAATCGCTAATTACACCCGCATCGGTTAAACGGTCGTATAGCTCCTTGTTTGCACTTTTCACCTGGATAGACAGTTGGCATCCTCTCTCTTCCGTATTCCTGGGAGTGATGATGGATATACGGTCATCCTGCAATTCGTCTAATAAAAATTCGAGTTAACGGGTTAGTTTTACGGCTTTCCTT
>QQUG01000007.1 GCA_008501705.1 Flavobacterium sp. | reverse complement strand
TAGAGCCAAAGATGTCCTTTGGCACGGGACATCATGAAACCACTCACATGATGCTGGAGCAGCTGTTAGAGACAGATCTGCAAGGGAAAACTGTGCTGGATATGGGATGCGGTACAGCGGTATTGGCCATTCTAGCCGAGATGCGTGGGGCCGGGGATGTGGATGCCATCGATATAGATGCCTGGTGTGTGGAGAATTCGGAAGAGAATATAGGGAGGAACAAGTGTAAGCATATCAAAGTGGCTTTAGGTGATTCGACCGTGATAGATTCAGAAAAAAAATATGATGTGATTATAGCGAATATCAACCGCAATGTTTTGCTGAACGATATAGGGACTTACGCATCGGTATTAAATGAAAACGGGATATTATTATTGAGTGGTTTTTATTCTGAAGACCTTGAGATCATCCAAAACAGCTGTGATAAGTACGGGTTAAAATATGTTAATTACAAGAATCGGAATAATTGGGTTGCCGTAAAATTTGTAAATTAGCTTTGTTATGAGCACCCACGAAAAACACGAAGAAGAAGTACTTCTTGCCGAAAAAGAAGGCATAGAAAACCAGATCGTTTTGTATAATGATGAGGTAAATACCTTCGATCATGTTATCGAAATGCTCATCCACGCCTGCGATCACACTCCTGAACAAGCCGAGCAATGCTCTCTTATTGTGCACTATAAAGGCAAGTGTACGGTAAAAACGGGACCCTTCGAGGACCTGAAACCTCGTTGTACGATACTCTTGAATGCCGGACTTTCTGCTGAGATTGTTTAGGGGGAACAACGTCGTTAGCCATGCAAAATAAAAAAGCACACTTTACAGTGTGCCTTTCATTCTTAAGTGACCTCGGCAGGATTTGCTGATGCATTTCCTTTGCGTTCCCCTTTGCAAATAGAAAGTCCATGGCTATGCCATGACTTTTCCCTTTATTCCAAACCTTGGAAACTGCATTCCTGGTTTTCCATAAATGAAAAAATCCATTACTTACGTAATGGACTTTCTGCTTGTAGTGACCTCGGCAGGATTCAAACCTGCAACCTTCTGAGCCGTAATCAGATGCGCTATTCAGTTGCGCCACGAGGCCTTTTTTATATATTCCCTACCCTGACCACTTTTCAGGAACTTTTCTCTTGAAAGAGCTCCCTCCTTATTATCAAATTCCTCTACGAAGAGGATTTCATAGGGTCGGTAAGGTTTAGTTGATCGATTCTTCCCTGCGTTATGCTCACGCAATCGCCTGGGGACATTTGTTGAAAAACCAACATAATGCTTTTCGATCACTGTACTTTTAAGAACGTAAACATAATATTTCATATGTTTCTCAGATGCGCCCCGCCATAGGCGGGCTCGTATTCAGCCTGTCCGCCTCAGGCGGATTGCGCCACGAGGCCTTTTTTACTACTTCAGTCTGGATGAAAAATTAGACTGTAAACTGTAGGGGTGCAAATATATTTCTTTTTACCTTTAACGACAAAGCACTTTTTCAAAAAAAACATGATCGATATAGAATCCTTGATCCGGGATATTCCGGACTTTCCCAAACCCGGAGTGATATTTAAAGATATCACTCCGCTGCTCATGGACGCAAAAGCCATTGCCTACTGTACAGAGGAGTTGGCAAATCTTACCGAAAGGCAGCAGGTAGATAAAGTTGTTGGGATAGAATCCAGGGGTTTCTTTTTTGCTACCCTGCTTGCCAAAGAACTGAACGCCGGTTTCGTTCCCCTGCGAAAAGCAGGCAAATTGCCTTATCATACTTTAAAAGAACCTTATCTGCTGGAATACGGTATGGATTCGCTGGAAATTCATGAAGATGCCATTTCTAAGGGCGATAAGGTGATCCTTCATGACGATGTGCTGGCAACTGGCGGAACTGCACAGGCAGCCTGTAAACTTATTGAAAAACTGGGTGGGGAGATCGTGCAGTGCAATTTCCTGATCGAATTGTCTTTCCTTCGTGGTTCCGATAAAATTAGGAGACACGACATACGTTCGCTATTAACGTATTAATCCAAAGCATTTTTTGTTACCCAAAGTCGGTACCCGAAGATGGCGAGCTGTAGTTTCGTCGCTTTGGTTAGGTCCAGGCGCCGTTTGGAATAACTAGGCAAAATTGCTTTATTGAGTTTTGCCAGCAGCTTGAAAACACGCTTTTTCATATGCTAAAAATACAAATAAAAATCCCGCCGGCTGGCGGGATAAACACTTCAACACCGGAAGTACTACTGAATATCAATGAGAAGATCGTCAATAGGTTTACCATCATCCGCCTGAGCAGAGATCGTTTGTTTACTTCCTTTATTATTATCTACAGTAATGCGAATACTGGTGATCTCACCCTTTGCGTTTCGCTTTAGTTTGCTGTATTTAAAATCCACACCCTTGGCGCCCAGCTTGGTTTTCATCTTTTCTAAACCGGCATCAGTGGTATTCTTATCGATCCTAATAGTGTGTTCACTGCCACTTACCAAAAGTTTACCGGATTTACCTTTGCCCGAACTCACAACAAAAATATCATCCTCGGCTTCATTACTTCCGGAACCTGCAATTTGATAAGTTTTTACGATCTCTTCTTCATCCTCATCATTGAACAGGCCGCCGTCATCGTCGTCGTCGTCGCTTTCTATGATAACCGACTTGCGTTTTTCTCTCAATTGGTCTTTCATTTCTCTTCGTTTTTTTGTCATTTCTTCACGGATCACGTCGCGCTCTTCTCTAATTTCTTCCCGCATTCTGTCCCGGTCTTCTCTCACTTTTTCTATCTCTCGTCTCCGCATATCCGACCTTTCTTTCATTCTCTCGGCACGGGCATAAGCGCGCTCGGCTCTTCTGGCCTCAACCTCTTCCGAATAGAATCCGCTTTTCCCGTCTTCATTGATGTAGAAGACAAAATCTGATATCGCCTCATCATCCGAAATAGAATAATTTCCATTACTGTCATTACTGCTATATTGGAATGAAATGGAGGTGATCTCCTTGTTCTTGTTTCTTTTTACAGAATAACTAATTTCAACACTATGATCCTTTTTTAGTTTAGTTTTCATTTTCTCTAATTCGGCATCGGTGGTATTCTTGGTGATCTTGAACTCTACATCGCCCCCGGTGCTCACTGCCAGAGTTGGGATGGTTTCTTTTTCTTCGGAATTTTCAACAATGGGTTCCTTCGGAAGGTTTTCGGTGGCGCTGAAAGATTTCTCCTTAGCCGCGATCTTGTCGGATTCATGTTGCTTTTCAGTATTTATTTCTGAAAGTTTATCTGAATTCAACAACTCATTTGATACCGTTTCTGGCATGGACTCCGGAGTAACTTCCTTATAGGCGATCTCTTCCCGAATGTTGAAACTAAATAAAAAGATGGCTAATAGCGGTAAAACCGTGGCTACCTTAAGAACATGGTGCTTTTTTGATGTGCGTTTGTTTAACATAATGATTCGTTTTTTGATGAATGATTTATAAAAATTTGTTGTTAATGAGGGTGTATAACGAGCCGATGACGCTCTTACCAGCGCTAGCTGATAGTCTTTTTTCGAATCTACAGAAATGATAGTGGCATTGTCTGCCAAAAACTCAAGGTTTTCTTCTACGCTTTTCTTGTATAACCACGCCAGCGGATTTGCCCACTGAACGATGATGAGCAGATTTGCAAGAATGATATCTGTAGAATGCCACTGAAATGCATGTGCCTGTTCGTGCTTGAGTATCATTTGCAGTTCGTCCTCCCGGTGTAACTCAGGATTGAAAACGATATAATTGAAAAAGGAGAATGGGGCCAGATTTTTCGATACCCGCACATAGTTAAATCCTCTGTATCGTTTGGAAGGATTATTATGGAGTAGGGCGATTAGTGAAACTAACTCGCGCACAAACCTGAAGAAAACAAAGCTACAACCTATCAGGTAGGACAACAACAGTACGTTCCACCAGTCTATCTCGAAGCCTGGCTCGGCAACCATTGTAGTGGGTTGATGTTTTAGAGTACTCATGGTAACTTCCGAAACCACAGGCGGGTCTATATAAACAGTTTGAGTGAAATAAAGTATCGGTAAGAGGAAGGATGCAACCACCCCCGCAAGAAGATAGATCCTGTGAGCCGTGAAATGAGTTTCTTTCCGAAGAAAAAGAACATAGATCACATAGAATAACGTGAGGATGGCGGCCGACTTCAGCAAGTAGATGATAACTTCCATATTACTTTTTGTTTTCGATTATTTCGAGGATTTCTCGTAATTCTTCCGCACTGATCTTCTCTTCTTTGGCGAAAAAGGAAACCATACTTTTATAATTATTATTGAAATACCGCTTCATGGCGAGATTCATAAAACGTTTGGTATATTCTTCTTTCGATACCAGCGGGTAATACTGATGAGTCTTACCATAGGCGTTGTACGCCACGTAACCTTTCTCTTCCAGATTGCGAACAATGGTGGAAATGGTATTGTAATGTTGCTTTTCGGGTAGCTGGGCAAGGATGTCCTTTACAAAGCCTTTTTCCAACTTCCATAAGGCCTGCATTACCTCTTCTTCTTTATTAGTTAATCGTTCCATAGGACAAACATAAAACTATTTTTATAGTTATACAACTGTTTTTCTAGTTATATAACTTAAATTTTAGTTAATTATTTTAAAAAGGCTTCAATTTATTTGCTTTGAAAGGGCAGATCGGCAGTCGCTTTTTTTTATCTTCGCGGCATACCTTACTATATATGAGTATACTCTATATTTTAATCGGACTTGTCTTGCTTGTAGTGGGTGGAGAATATCTGGTTCGATCTTCAGTGGCCCTTTCCTTTAAGTTAAATCTTTCCAGAATGGTTATAGGTTTGACCGTGGTTTCGTTTGCAACCTCGGCTCCCGAACTTCTAGTAAGTGTAAACGCGGCTCTCGATGGTTATAGTGATATCTCCCTGGGGAATGTAATAGGTTCCAATATTGCTAATATAGGTTTGGTAATGGGGATAACGGCGGTTATCGCTCCACTGGTGATAGATCGTGATTTTTACAAATTTAACTGGCCGGTGATGATGTTCCTGTCGGTTGCCTTATATATTCTGCTTACAACCGGTAACGAATTGGACAGGCTGGAAGGTGGTGTATTAATTATCCTGTTGCTCATCTATCTTTTCTTACTGCTAAGGAGGGCGAGAGGAGCCGGTGTAAAAGCAGAACCTGAAGCTGTAGACGATACTTTAGCTGTGGTGTCTAACGTGAAGATCCTGCTATGGCTGGCGATCGGAGGCATTGCCTTATGGGGAGGAAGTGAACTCCTGGTTAAAGGCGCAGTTGATCTGGCAACCACGCTAGGCGTGAGCGAACGGGTGATCGCTGTCACCATGATCGCTGTCGGAACCAGTGTGCCCGAATTGGCCGCCTCTGTGATCGCAGCCCTTAAAAAAGAGAAAGCCATATCACTGGGAAATTTAATAGGTTCCAATATATTCAACATTGCATCGGTACTTGGGATCACGGCGGTTATTCAGCCTATCGCTGTGAAAAGTGAAGCTGTACTCAATAATGATATTTTCTGGATGATAGGTTTTGCTGCAGTGTTGATCCCGTTGGCATTTATTCCAAGAAAATACGAGATAGGACGCTATAAAGGGGTGATCATCGTTTCAGCATATGCGCTTTTTGTAAGCATGGCATTTCTTAACTAATTTTTCAACTTACCAGCTGGAAAACGCCTTAATTTTAATTCTGGATTAATTTTTAGGGGGTTATGAACACCTCGATGTTATTTTTTAATAACTTTTATTAAAAAAACAGGGGGGTCTCTACTTAAAAAAGTTATTTTTGCCTCGTTCAACCCTAAAATTTACAGTACAATTATGTCCACATTACGATTTCGTGCGATAAAAGAGACTTTCGATCGCAAACCGATAACCGTCACAGAACCTGAAAGACGGTCTTCTATTTTTGGTGCCAATGTGTTCAACGAGCATGCAATGCGCCAGTACTTAACAAAAGATTCGTATAAAAGTGTAATGGATGCGATCGAGAATGGCAGTAAGATAGAGCGTGCCGTGGCCGATCATATTTCAACAGGAATGAAAGAATGGGCCATCTCTAAAGGCGCGACTCATTATACGCATTGGTTTCAGCCATTAACTGGCGCAACTGCCGAAAAGCACGATGCCTTTTTCGAAACTGTCGAGAATGGCCAGGCAATCGAGAAATTTGGTGGCGGACAATTAGTACAACAAGAACCGGATGCGTCCAGCTTCCCCAATGGAGGTATTCGTAATACATTTGAAGCGAGAGGTTACACCGCCTGGGATCCTACTTCACCAGCCTTTATTTATGGAACTACCCTTTGTATTCCAACCATCTTTGTGGCCTACACCGGAGAAGCCCTGGATAATAAAACTCCCTTATTAAGGTCGTTGCAATCTGTAGATAAGGCTGCTACAGCTGTTGCCAAGTACTTCGACAAAAATGTTACTAAGGTGAATGCCACTTTGGGTTGGGAACAGGAATATTTTCTTATCGATAAAGCATTGGCGGCATCCCGTCCGGATATTATTCTGGCAGGGAGAACTCTGTTGGGTCATGCTTCAGCCAAGGGTCAGCAATTAGACGACCATTACTTTGGTTCTATTCCAACACGTGTCCTTAATTATATGCGCGATCTTGAAACAGAGTGTATGTTATTAGGTGTGCCTGTGAAAACCAGGCATAATGAAGTTGCTCCAAACCAGTTCGAGCTTGCACCCATCTTTGAAGAGGCTAACCTGGCTGTAGATCACAACTCACTATTGATGGACGTAATGGACAAAGTAGCCGATCGACATAATTTTATGGTATTGTTTCATGAGAAACCATTTGCCGGTATCAATGGAAGTGGTAAACACAACAACTGGTCTCTGGCTACTAATACAGGTACTAATCTCTTGAGCCCGGGAAGCACTCCCATGAAAAATCTTCAGTTCTTAACCTTTTTTATAAATACGATCAAGGCCGTACACGATTACGAAGAATTAATTCGTGCGGCTATCGCAAGTGCGAGTAACGATCACCGTCTGGGTGCCAACGAAGCACCACCGGCAATCATCTCGGTATTTATCGGATCTCAGTTAACCGAAGTCCTGGATGAATTAGAGAAGGTTACCAACGGGAAGTTATCTCCACAGGAGAAAACGGAACTCAAACTAAATGTTGTTGGGAAGATCCCGGAGATCCTTTTGGATAATACAGATAGAAACCGAACTTCTCCATTTGCCTTTACAGGAAACAAGTTCGAACTACGGGCGGTAGGTTCTATGGCCAACTGTGCTATGCCTATGACAGTTCTAAACGCCATCGTAGCTCAACAACTGATCGAATTCAAGGAGAGTGTAGATGCCCTTATCAAGGACAAGAAGATGAAAAAGGATGATGCCATCTTCAACGTGCTGAGAGAATATATAAAGAAGTCTAAAAAGATCAGGTTCGAAGGCGATGGTTATGGAGAAGCCTGGGAAAAGGAAGCGGCCAAGCGCGGACTTAGCAACAATAAGACTACGCCTCAGGCATTGAAAGCCAATGTATCTAAGCGGGCGATAAAATTATATGAGGAT
>QQUG01000069.1 GCA_008501705.1 Flavobacterium sp. | reverse complement strand
CCGAAAGATCACTTACAGCTCCCGCAGTAGTAGTACCATTGGCCGTAGCCTGGTTCTGTACATTACCCGCATCGATATCAGCCTGGGTGATCGCATAACTGGCCGTAAAGGTCGTGTTATCCGAAGCGCCCGGAGCTAAAGAAGCAATTGGACCACCGGCCATCGTAGCCAGTGGATCGGTCACCACTACATTGCTAAGGGTCACGTTTCCAGTGTTGGTTACCGTAAAGGCATAGGTGATCACATCACCAGGAGCCGCTATACAGTTACCTGCCTGGTCGAAGCCGTCGTACGTACCCACTTTGATCAGGGCAATGCTGGCCTGACGACACAGTGGCGTGTTGGTCGGGTCATCCTCCAGGTTGCTGTTGTCATCCGAAAGATCACTTACAGCTCCCGCAGTAGTAGTACCATTGGCCGTAGCCTGGTTCTGTACATTACCCGCATCGATATCAGCCTGGGTGATCGCATAACTGGCCGTAAAGGTCGTGTTATCCGAAGCACCCGGAGCTAAAGAAGCGATTGGACCACCGGCCATCGTAGCCAGCGGATCTGTTACCGTAATATTGGTGATCGTTAAGTTTCCAGTGTTAGTTACCGTAAAGGCGTAAGAGATCGTCTCTCCTACCTCGGCACACTGATTGCCATTCTCATCATTGAAGGTTCCTACTTTTATAAGAGCGATGTCCGGATTCTGACAAATAGTTAAATTAACTGTGTTACTTGGATCATTTACTGCTCCCAAGGCTGTATCACCACTGGCAGTCGCCGTATTGGTAATTACTCCGGCATCTATATCGGCTTGTGTTACATTATAACTCGCGTTATACGTCCACACTTCACCAACATCCATTACTCCCGGATTAACAGCGTCACCACTAGCGGGTCCGGCTACTACCCCACCTAATAATGGGTCGTTCACTACTACATTTGTAATATCTACATCACCTAAATTGGAAACGGTGAATGTGTAGTTTACCGTACTTCCAACTATATAAGGATTACAATTTACGGTATCGCCATCTGTTGCTTTTGTAATTTCAATTTCGGCATTCTGACATAATTGAACGGTTTCAGTATCATCATCATTCACATTATATGAAGAAGAGGAACCTGTAACATTACCGTCAACTGTTGCTGTATTTTGTACTTGTCCGTTTACTATGTCACCCTGAACCACAGTATAAGTCGCAGTATAGGTCCAAACTTCATTAGTATCTAACTCACCGTCATTATCTGTATCGCCACTATCCGGCCCGGGAATAGGATTCACCGGATCAATTAATGGGTCATTCACCTGTACGTCTGTAATAGCTACATTCCCCAGATTAGATACAGTGAAGGTGTAAGTTATGTCTTGTCCCGCAGCGATCGGGTTACATTGGTTAGGGTTATTCGGGCTGGCAGTTTTCACGATATTGATCGCACAGCTGTAAAGTGTCAAGGTTACGGGAACCCTGTTCAAACTACTACAATTGCTCGTATCATCTACTGCTTCAGCATAATAAGTTACAGTACCTACAGTATTTAAGGTAGGATTAGCAACAACATTACCATTCGTGGCTGCATCATACCAAACTATACTTTCTCCCGCCGGAACTGTTGCCTGGGCCGTTAATGTTTGAATTGGTGAACTGGCACATTCTATCTGATCCCCACCTGAAACCGGCATATCCGGTGGTAGGTAAACAGGAATTTCTGATTCGACAACTACCGGTGGCAGGCTACAACTGTTATTGTATGTACCGTTATAAGTTAATTGGGCTTTGAACATTCCTTCAAATGGTGAAGCACCTGTATAGGTGAATGTTCCTGAAAGATCTCCCATCGTAGTTCCTGAAACCGTTCCTATCGAAACATTATCAAGGAAGAATTCCCATTCAAATTCAAGAGAAAAAGGAGTACAAGCTCCAGGATCGAAGGTTGCCGAATAATCTACACTATTGGTACATTGAACCTGATCTATTGAAGGATCGGAAATATCTGGACAAGGTACACATACTTGTGGGTTCGGAAAGGGCGTCACTACATCATTACAATTGGAGTCTTCATAGCTCATGCTACTCATACCAGAATCCTGAATCCCGCAACCACTCATACCAACCGCTTCGATCGTATATGTTAAAACTAAAGTCTCATTAGCTACGTCACCAAGATCCCATGTGATCGTATTGGTTCCTGCATTGTAAGAAGCATTAACAGGGTCGCTTAATGAACCACCTACCATTTGGAATCCGGAGCCCAGTATATCTGTAACTACACCCATTTTTGCCGCCAGAGCCAACTGACCGAGAATATCGTTATAAATTCCGGTAAGGTCGGCAGCACTTTCGGTAGTAAATAGCCCTTTATTTTCAATTTCATCCAGTACGTAGGTTGCCGCGGTTTGCTGGTTTCCTGATATCGCACCAAAAAGACCCACAGAAAAAATATTCTGATTGTATGTATCACCAGACACTGTGGTGGTCTGTGCCCCGACACCCTCATTTATGGCATCGTTCATACAGGCCGTATTATTTGCAGGGAATGGAGGTGTTGGCGTACTAGTACAACTGGACCCAGTTAGTGTTCGATTGGTCACCCCATCTGTTAGGAGTATAATGTTCCTTGCGGTTGCACAGTCGAAGGTTGCACTTGCAGTCATATGATTATCGGCTACATCCATAGCTCGTGCTATGTTTGTACCTCCGTTTGCAACTAATGCGTTAATGGCATCGATCGCATCCTGCTTATCCGCTTCCATTACAAATGCCTGATCCACCGTAGCACTGGTGGAATAAGAAACAATTGCAACACGGTTTAATCCGGTCGGGTTATTTGCAGGTGTAAATAGATTGTTCACAAAATCTATCGCTGCATCTTTAGCATAGTCGATCGGTTCGTTAGGATCCATAGGAATATCGAATCCCATACTTCCAGATCTATCGATCACCAAAATAACTTCCTGTGGAATTGGCGGCGGATTACCAGTTACGGTTAAGGTTATATCGAACTGGTTACACAAAGTGCTTTCAACGGCATCTTTTTGCAGTGTGATATCCTGCGCTTTAACCATATTCAAACTAAAGATGGTTAAGGCTATAAATAAAAAGATGGCCTTTTGTGCAATTATACTTCTTAAGGGTAGTTGCTTCTTCATAAAATGAGATTTAGGTTGAAACCTATAATATTTTATTTACCAAAAGCAGTAGGACTGTTCTTTGAGATTTGCGGGGTAGCATTTGGGGGCTTTTGTAAATGTTAGTTATTTGTAGGGTCTGATATGAATACTTTGAGAAGAGCTCTGGCTTCTCCTTTGGCACATGCCTCGGAAACAGCCATTAGTTCAACACACTTCCAAACCTGAAATTTCGTGGCAGAGGATATTGAAACCTCCGCAACGAACGATTTTGTTGTTCGAGGTGGAACCGTGATAGAACTAGCTCTTGAATTGTTGATCTGTATACTTACATCCAATCCTGTAGTATTTCTTGAATTCGTCGAATCTGAAAATCCAGTTTCTTCACATGGATCGTCGAACACTACCGACTGTATCTCGTAAGTTTGAGATTGAGAAGAATTGTTGGTAAGCTCCATTTTAAACTTGGTAGCGTCGTTAAGGGTTGCGGACCTTGCATTTCTGCCCTTATATACTTCCAGCTCCGAATTACATTTCTGAGCATGAAGCGTAAAACTGCCAATAAAGAAAACGAGGGCTACTGTAATCAAAAAATTGATCGAGTATTTCTTTTGCATGACTAGGTTGTTTAAATAATACTTGAGACGGCACTTTTTTAATGCGCCTTTAATATTCCAAATATAAGTAGGAAAATACGTTCAGAATTAACAACTACTTAACTATTAGCTGAAGTGTAATAAATACTCGTTGAACTACACAATTTGACCGGGTAAATACCTGTTTTTTGTAGGAATTAGATGTACGTATTAACACGTATATGCCTTATTTTTCAGTATTTTATAAAATATTTCCTTGTAGGAACTCTAATCGAACTTATTTACTTAATGTCTATAAAACAAGCCTTATATTTGCGCTAAATTTTACTTATTTAAATGTCATTAATTAAAGAAATAAACCGAAGGAAAACATTCGGAATAATATCGCATCCGGATGCCGGAAAAACAACCTTAACCGAAAAATTATTGTTATTTGGAGGTGCTATTCAGGAAGCCGGTGCCGTAAAAAGTAATAAAATAAAAAAAGGGGCTACGAGTGATTTCATGGAGATCGAAAGACAGCGTGGTATATCTGTAGCGACTTCGGTTTTAGCCTTTGAATATGAGAATATTAAGATCAACATACTCGATACTCCCGGTCACAAGGATTTTGCTGAAGATACCTTTAGAACATTAACAGCTGTAGATAGTGTGATCGTTGTTATCGATGTAGCTAAAGGGGTTGAGGAGCAAACCGAAAAACTCGTGGAAGTCTGTCGCATGCGAAGTATCCCCATGATCGTATTTATAAACAAACTGGACCGGGAAGGAAAAGATGCATTCGAACTCCTGGATGAAATTGAACAAAAACTACATTTACGGGTTACTCCTCTCAGTTTCCCCATAGGGATGGGATACGACTTTAAAGGCATTTACAACATTTGGGAGAAAAATGTAAATCTCTTTAGTGGTGATAGTCGGAAAAATATCGAAGAAACAACTGAAATAGAAGACCTGAGCAATCCGGAACTTGATAAACTAGTAGGTGATAAAGCCGCTAATACCTTGAGGGAAGAATTAGAATTAGTGTATGAGGTATATCCCGATTTTAATCGAGATGCCTATCTTCAAGGGGAATTACAGCCGGTTTTTTTTGGTTCTGCTTTGAATAATTTTGGGGTAAGGGAGCTTCTTGACTGCTTTATTGAAATCGCTCCTGCCCCACGCCCAAAGGCCAGTGATACCAGGTTGGTAAAACCCGAAGAGAAGGATTTTTCAGGATTTGTATTCAAGATCCACGCTAATATGGATCCCAAACACAGGGACCGACTCGCATTTGTAAAGATCGTCTCGGGTACCTTCGAAAGAAATACCCCGTATCTTCATGTGCGTAATGGGAAAAAAATGAAATTTTCCAGCCCTAATGCATTCTTTGCCGAAAAGAAACAGATCGTTGATGTTTCCTACCCAGGCGATATCGTAGGGTTACACGACACGGGTAATTTTAAGATAGGTGATACTTTAACCGATGGTGAGATTATGCAGTATAAGGGTATACCGAGTTTTTCGCCTGAGCACTTCAAGTATATAAACAACGCAGATCCTATGAAGAGCAAACAACTTGAGAAAGGGATTGACCAGCTGATGGATGAAGGGGTGGCACAGTTGTTTATTTTAGAACTGAATGGGCGGAAAGTTATAGGTACTGTGGGTGCACTTCAGTTTGAAGTGATCCAATATAGGTTGGAACACGAATACGGTGCAATTTGCAGGTACGAGAACCTTAATGTTCACAAGGCCTGCTGGGTTGATCCCAAAGATCCGAAAGGCGATGAATTTTCAGAATTTAAAAGAGTTAAAGCAAAATTCCTGGCAAAAGACAAGCGCGGGCAACTGGTGTTCTTTGCCGATTCGGCTTTCACACTTCAGATGACACAATCTAAATATCCCAATGTAAAGCTACACTTCGTAAGTGAATTCGAGTCTGTACATTAAGGCAATTTCAGAAATAAAAATACTTATTAGAGGTAAATGGCATGAATATCAAGCCTGTCGATATCACCAAAATTAACTCTAAAGGCTGCATTCGAGGTAATACCACCGCCATAAACGGCGCCATTCATATGAACACTATAGGTTCCAGCTTCAAGTGGAATAGTAACCGAACGGGAATTGTATACATATCCGGTAGCCGTATCACAGTCTGAATTGGAATACACCGAACTTGTCATCCCATAAGTTTTGGTAGTGTCCGGAGTAGTGCCATCTCCCAGATACCAGTAATTATGAGCGATCTTAGCCCTTCCGTCTGTGATACATGCAGTTCCGTCGTAACTTTTAAACTCCATGGAGATGTAATAGGTTATTACAACCATGGCTCTATGAGTTAAGGTGAAACTCTTTTGAAAAAGCTCTGAAGAATTCATGTTCGAATCTGCAGCAGTAAGTACTGCGACAGGCGTAGCGATATTCGCTTCGGAAGACAGTTTCCCCGGCTGCTCACCTAATGAAAGTTTACCATCGGAATCGACCATAACATTATACATGGAAGATCCACCTTTATTTAGGGTATTGTTCGAACTATTAAGACCTTCTAGCCTGATAGTAGCATTACTACCGGCGATATGCAAGGCCTCTTGCGGATCTGTAGTACCAATACCTACCTGTGCCCATCCGCTCATCATGGCAATTATTGTTAACAAGAAAAAAGTAAATGTATGCTTCATAATGTTATTTTTAAACTTCTTTTAACGATAACTATAAATCTTTAATTTGTCTGTAACAGGGGTCCGTCTGCATTACCTGAAATACAGGGACATCCAGCATTTGGATAAGTTACATAGCTAATGGTAACCGTTGAAGTGTCACATATTCCCGAATTAGGAAAAGGTAAACAAACCTCGTACTCGAAGGTTACATCCCCCAGATATCCACTTGAAGGGGTATAACTGTAAGTGCCGTCCGAATTAAACGTAAAGTCCTGTCCTGCCGGGGTTGGGCCACTCACAACAGAGTAAGTAGATCCTGCCGGTGCAGTCCCATCATTCACCGTTCCATTGAATTCCTGATCTATACATCCGGTTTCCGTCTTCGGTGTGGCGTATCGTTGCGCGATAAATAATTTTCCGTCTCCATGATCTTCGGTGGCTGCTACAAGATCAACCCGGGTGATCACAGATCCTACCGGTGCCAAATCGTCAAGGACAAATATGGCTATCCCCAGGGTACCGCCATTCTCAACCACTCGTCCTGAATTCCAGTAATCTACACCAGCTGGAGGCGCATTAAACAATGGGCCCCATTGTGTTGAGTTCTGTCGAACAAAAGTATCCCCAAGGAAAACTTCGGTTGACCCTCCTACAGCGTAGCCATAAACCGCGATATAGTAGCAATTGTTCGCATTCCTTTCGGTAATGGCTAATATTCCTCCGTCATTGGAAGGAATTCCGGGGGTATAATACAAGGATTGGATCTGTGCATCGGTTGTTAAAACAGATAAGAAATTATTACAAATATTCCTTCCGTTCGCGTTGGCATTGAAATAATGATTTAAATTCTTATCCTGGAAAGCAGCGATGGCATCGGTGTTCCAATCTGCATTTGCACTACTCCCGTTAACCGTAACACCGTTTTCTACAATTTTATTCTCATTATGCCCATCCGGCCCTAAGCGCGTAAGTGCATAAGAGGAAGGTGCGGCAAATGAACTGTAAACAACTCCGTCTATAGTGATGGAGTTTATGGTGGCCGGATCTGAATTGACAGTTTGTGTATCGGACCACTGAAAGGTCACTCCGGTTTGTACCGAAGGTGCCTGGGTTTGCCCAACACTCGTCTGGGAAAAGATAAAAGAGATTAGAATAGTTAGCATCCATTGAGATGCAGCTCTCCATATTTTTGAGGCATTCGAGGT
>QQUG01000186.1 GCA_008501705.1 Flavobacterium sp. | reverse complement strand
ATCACCACCAAATCTGGTAGAGGTGCTACCGGAGGTAGCTGGGACTGGAGCTCTAGTGTGAGTATGTCCAGTGTTCGTTCTACCTACGATGTACTTACTGCTTCCGAATATTTAGCGGAAAGTGAAAGACTAGGTTTCCCTGTAGCTGAAAGAGATTTTAAAAACAGTACAGATTGGCAAGACGAAGTTTTTAGAACTTCTATGTCAACAAACAACAACCTGTCTTATTCTCATAGCTATAACGGAGGTAACGTACGCGCTACTTTTGGTTACGGAAAACAATTTGGTGTGATTAAAAATTCTTCGCTTGAAAGAATTACAGGTCGATTGAACGTAAATCACAGACTTTTAGATGACAAACTGAAATTAGGCCTTCAGGCTACTATTTCAAGAGTGAACGATGAGACTGCACCGCTTAGTGGTAGTGCAGGATTTAGAGGTGACCTCCTGGGTGCTGCATATTCTGCAAATCCAACCTGGCCAACTAACCCTAATTTCGATACTGGTGGACAGTTAAGCCCGGCAACTATTCTTGCCTATACCGAAAACCTAAGTAATACGGACAGAATTTTGGCAAACTTCTCTGCTGAATACAATTTCACAAATGAATTTTCTGCTAAAGTAAATGTTGGTATTGATGACTCTCAGTCTACGCGTAGTGCGGTGGCTTCTCCAAATGCGAGAAACTTCGATCAGGGTGCCTTCGGAAATGGTACTGGAGCAATAAGCGACCTTGATACCGAAAGTAAGCTTCTTGAAGCTACACTTAGATACGATAAGGACTTCGGAAATTCTCAATTAGATATCGTTGCAGGTTACTCCTTCCAGGATTTCCGCAGACAAGGTAGAGATATTAGTGGATGGGGATTCTTTACAGACGACATGAATAAAATGGTCGACGACCTGGAAGCAACTGCCAACCTCCTTGAATCCAGAATAGAAGGTAGCTATCAGCAGTATGGTTATGCTGGAAACACTAACGGTATATTCATCAACCGTTTATTCCCGGCACCAACTACCGATATGCTTCCAATCTTTAACGGATTACGAGTTAAGTCATTATTTGCAGACACTTACGATACTACCGATGAGTTACAATCCTTCTTCGGTCGTGTGAATTTCAGTCTGAATGATAAATATCTTTTCACCGGTACAGTAAGAGCAGATGGTTCTTCTCGTTTTGGTGAGGATAATCAATACGGTGTATTTCCTTCCGGTGCTATCGCATGGAAGATCCATAACGAAGATTTCGTAGGTGATGCCGTATCTACATTAAAACTACGTGTTGGTGTAGGTATTACCGGTAACCAGGATGGAGTTGGATATGGAAACTTCTTAAGAAGACAACGTTATACAGGAGGCGATGTGATCACAGATGGTGGTGATATCAACGTTCCGGGTATAGCCGATGTTGCCTTCGCCGAGCCAACTCTTAAGTGGGAGGAAACACTACAGTATGCTGTAGGACTTGATTTCGGTTTTGGAGACGACAGATTTACAGGAAGTGTTGACGTGTATCGTAAAGAAACGACAGACCTTCTATTTAGAGTATTATCTGCCCAGCCAGCTGTGCAACCATTTATCTTCTTAAACTTACCGGATTCGAAGGTAATTAACGAAGGGCTTGAAGTTGCGCTTAGCTATGACTTCGTAGATCAAGACGATTTCTATATTGGAGCTAGTGTGAATGTTGCTTACAACGACAACATAATCGATCAACTTCAAGGTGAATTCAACGCCGGTACGATTAGAGGACAAGGTCTGTCTAATGCCTTCGCTCAAAAGCTTCAGGAAGGACAGCCATTATTCTCATTCTTCCTGCGTGAGTTTGAAGGATTCGATGCAGAAGGTCAACCTATCCAGGAAGATGTTCAGAAGTTTGTTGGGAAAAGTGCATTACCAGACTTTACTGGAGGGTTCTCCTTGAACGCCCGTTATAAGAACTGGTCACTGTCTACTTTCCTTGCCGGACAATTTGGACACTACATCTACAATAACACCGAAAATGCATTCTTTACTGCTGGATCTTTCAACAGTGCGAGAAACGTATTAGCTTCTACCCTTACCAATGGGGAAGCTCTTACTGCTGCTGCTGAAGTTTCTACTCGTTTCCTTGAAAAAGGTGACTTCGTAAGAATGCAGAACCTAACTGTTGGTTTTGACTGGCCATTGAAGGAAGACTCTCTTTTTGATGCGCTTGCACTATCTCTTACCGGACAAAACCTATTTGTTATAACGGATTATTCTGGTCTTGATCCTGAAGTGAGTGTAACTCCGGGTGGAGGAGATCTCTTGAACGGATTACCAATCTTTGGAATCGACTATACGTCATTCCCAAGACCGAGAACATTTACGTTAGGACTTAATGCAAAATTTTAAAAAAATGATTATGAAAAAAACTTTTATGACGTACTTGAAGTCGATCTTCGCGATCGCGTTGCTATCGACTGTTGTGGCAGCCTGTACCAACTTAGAGCTCGACGAATCTGATTCGATCTTCCTGGAAGACACCGATGAAGGATTTGCAGGAGTAGCCGATGTTGGAGCCGCACTGGACCAATTATACAATGATGTAAGGGGACAGTTAGAAGACCAGGGTAATTTCTTTGCCCTTAACGAAGTATCCACAGATGAAACCCTTGTTCCAACAAGAGGTACAGACTGGGGTGATAACGGTATCTGGAGAACGCTACACGCGCATACCTGGAGTCCAACACACCAGTACATCCTGAGTACATGGAATAACCTTAATCAAAACGTTTTCCGCGCAACTCAGATCATCGATCAACGTAGTGGACCAACTGCAGAGCAAAAAGCAGAAGCTCAGTTCCTTCGCGCTTTCAGTATGTATTTCGTACTCGATATGTGGGGCGTAGCTCCTTTCCGTGAAGTAGATGAAGGATCCGATGTTGATCCTCGTGTACTTTCAGCTGCCGAAGCTTATGATTTCATCCTTCAGGACCTTACCGAAGCACGTGATAATCTTCCGGTTCGCGGACCGAGTGCAGATAATAACACAGCAAGTAGAGCAGCTGCTAACTTCATGCTAGCGAAACTTTACCTGAATGCTCAGCGTTACAACGGTAATCCTAACTATCAGGGTGTCATCACTGCAGTAGATGCAATTGCAGCAGATGGATATGCACTAGAAACAGGATATTTCGATATCTTCAAAGAAGATGTAGACAATGAAACAATCTGGTTTGTACCTGCATCTGTAGGTAACAGAATATGGAATGGTCTGCACTATAACCAAAACTCACCTGATAACGAAGGTGGTGGATGGAACGGATTTACAACTCTTGCGGAATTTTACGATTCTTTCGAAGGAAACCCTAACTCCAACTATGTTGGTGATGCAGGTGATGAAAGAAGAGGCTGGGTTCCTGATGCAAGTAACGCAGGTCCGGACAACCTCGGTATTGGTTACGGATTCTTAATTGGACAGCAATACGACACAGACGGATCTCCACTTTCAAATCGTTCGGGAGCTCCATTGGTGTTTACACGAGACCTTCCAGGTCTTTCTGGAAATACCGAAGAAACTGGTATTCGTATTATTAAGTATCACCCTGTTAACGGTGCCTTCACCGGACATGAGATCGTTTTCAGATATGCAGATGCACATCTTATGAAAGCTGAAGCTATGTTACGTTCTGGTGGTGGAAACGCTACGGCAATGGTGAACGAGCTTAGAGCACTTCGTGGTGCTTCTACTCTTGGAAATGTATCGGAAGCCGATCTTCTTGCTGAAAGAGGACGTGAATTATACATCGAATTCTGGAGAAGAAATGACCTGCTTAGATTTGGTCAATTCACCAGAGATTGGGAATTCAAGAACGCAGAATCTGTTGGAGCAGATTACAGAAACCTGTACCCTATTCCAATTAACGCGCTACTATCGAATCCTAACTTGGTTCAGAACGAAGGTTACTAAACCAAAGAATTAGTTTATGAATAATAGGAAAGACCGTCTTGAATTAAGACGGTCTTTCTTTGTATAAATACTTAAAATATCGATCGCTTAGTTTACATTTGTATCCATATTTATATGAAAATCCTCCCTCAAAATATGGTGTCCAAATTCTTTCGGATGTTCAGTACTCATCCTGGAATATATCTTTATGGAACAACTGTATTTTTCTTTCTTCTACTACAATCGTGTTCAGAAACCAACAACGATTCTCTCTTTGTTGAAAGAACGGCAAATGAAACCGGAATCACTTTCGAAAATAAACTCACTCCGACTCCCCAACTCAATATCCTAAATTATATCTATTACTATAACGGTGCCGGAGTAGCATCGGGTGATTTTAACAACGACGGGCTCATCGATCTGTATTTTACTGCTAACCAGGCAGCCGATAAACTCTATCTCAACAAAGGCAATTTCAAATTTCAGGATATTACCAAAGAAGCCGGAATTTCTAATCACTCCAACTGGACAACGGGAGTGACCACCGTCGATATTAACCAGGATGGTTTACTGGATATTTATGTTTGCAAATTGGGTGACTACAATACTGTCCAGGGAAATAATCTACTATACATTAACAATGGCCCAGACGAGAATAATATCCCTTCCTTTACTGAAAGTGCCTCAAAATATGGCCTTGACTTTAAAGGTTTTTCTACCCACGCCACTTTTTTCGATTACGATCTGGACGGTGATCTGGATGTATATCTTCTGAATCATTCTGTAAATCCAAACCAAAACTATGGAAATGGGAATAAACGCCATCTCCCAGACGGAAAATCGGGAGACAAACTCTTTGAAAATATGTCGGGTTCTTATGTGGATGTTTCTGAAAAAGCCGGGATCATCCAAAGTAAGATCGGCTATGGCTTAGGCGTTTCTATAAGTGATCTTAACAACGATGGTTATCCGGATATCTATGTGGGCAACGACTTTTACGAGAACGATTATCTGTATATCAATCAGGGTGATAAAACCTTCGAAGAGATCATTCACAAAGGAAATAACGCCATTGGCCATACCACGCATTTCTCCATGGGAAATGATATTGCAGACCTCAACAACGATGGGCTTACCGATATTGTGTCTGTGGACATGCTCCCTGAAGACATAGAAACTTATAAAACTTCCGGTACAGAGTTCAATTATCAGATCTATCAAAATTATATCAAGAACGGCTATGCACATCAATACATGCATAATACCCTTCAGTTTAATAATGGCAATAATACCTTCAGTGAAACGGCATTTCTAAGTGGAATAGCAGCCACCGAATGGTCCTGGAGCCCACTGGTTGCCGATCTGGACAATGATGGCCTCAACGACATCTTCATTACCAACGGAATTGTTGGAGCCACAAACGATATGGACTTCATCAACTTCATTGCAAATGAGGAGATTCAGAAATCATTGGGACAGGGAATGGATGAGAAGGATATGGAATTCATCAAAAAAATTCCTGAAAAGAAAACCGTGAATTACTTTTTCCGAAATACCGGCACACACCAATTTGAAGACGTGTCGGCCCAATGGGGGTCTACGCAACCCACTTTCAGTAATGGTGCCACCTATTGTGACCTGGACAATGACGGGGATCTCGATCTGGTGATAAACAACACCAATCAACCGGCCATGGTGATGGAAAATACAAGCTCAGCCAAGGAAAATTCTAATTTCATCGACATCCAACTTGTAGGGAAAAAAGGAAATAATTCGGGCATAGGTGCGAAAGTTATCCTCTATGCCGACACCTTACAACTACTAAGAGAACACTATACCAGCAGAGGTTACTTGTCGGCAGTAAGGCCTGGCATCCATTTTGGAGTTGGTAAGCGACCGGAGATAGATTCGTTACTCGTTATATGGCCCGATAGATCCTACCAGCTATTAACGGACCTTCCGGTAAACACCACCCACAAAATTGTGCAAGAGCAAGCTTCAGGGGATTATTATTCAGATATAAAAAATAATCAGAAATCCTGGCTTAGCAACACTTCGCCACTATTCGACTATAAGCACCAGGAGAACAATGCTCTCGAATTTAACCGGGACCCGCTTATTCCCTATGGAACGGCAAATGAAGGCCCGGCCATTTCTATAGCCGATATCAATAAAGATGGCCTGGACGACATCTTTATCGGAGGAGCTAAAAACCAGCCTTCCCAATTATTCTTTCAAGAAGAAAACGGTGGTTTTAGTTCACAACAGGAAGATCTCTTCGACATTGATAAGCTAAGTGAAGATGTAGATCATGTATTTTTCGATGCCGACGGAGATGGAGATAAGGACTTGCTTATAGTTAGCGGGGGAAGTGAATTTAGAAAAGGTGCGCCAATTATTCCGAGGCTCTATTTTAATGACCGCGGTATTCTTAAGAAAGACAGCCTGAATTTCAATATTCCTATTAACGCTTCTTCAGTGGAGGCCGTTGATATTGACAACGATAAGGACAAAGACGTCGTAATTACTTCCGGTGCCGTTCCCCAGCAATTTGGCCAGAATCCAAAACAACATATCTTCCAAAACGACGGCAGCGGATCGTTTAAAGATATTACCAGTACTTTTGCCCCACAATTTTCCGAAATAGGCAATTGTAATTCCCAATTCTGGACCGATCTTAACGGTGACTCCTTACCAGACCTCATCGTGAGCGGTGATTGGATGCCTGTTACCATTTTTATAAATACCGGAAATCAACTGCAACTTCAACAGAACAACGGACTGGATGAGACTCATGGCTTCTGGAACGTTGTAAAAGCAGCCGATATGGACAACGACGGAGATCTGGACCTTATCGCCGGAAACTGGGGGACCAACACAAGGCTTAAAGCATCGAAACAGCAACCCATCCGCCTGTATCGTATGGACGCAGACGACAACAACAATATTGAAACCATAATAACGTATTACTATCAGGGCGAAGAGACAACACTTGCCTCAAAAGATGAGTTAGTGAAACAACTGCCGGGCATCAATAAAAAATACCTGTCCTACGCAGACTTTGCCAATGCACGAATCGATATGATATTCCCGCAGGACAAGTTGAATTCGGCTTTCAAAAAAGAAGTCTATACGATGGAAACCTCCTATTTCGAAAATATGGGAGATAACACCTTTCGAAGGCATGCATTACCATTTAAAGCCCAGGTTTCATCGGTAAATGACATCGCTGTTTACGACTTTGATAATGATGGCAAAAAGGACCTTCTTTTGGTGGGTAACAATTTTGAAATTAGCACCCAATTAAGTAGATTAGACGCCTCGCACGGGTTACTTTTACTCAACGATTCAAACGGGAATTTTAAAGCATCTAACAATAGGTTCTTTGATATTGCCGGTGCCTGCCGGAGCATCGAATTTTTAAATTATCAGGATGAAAAATATCTTGTAATTACCCGTAATAACGACCAACCCGTTTTTTTAAGGATCAATAAATAAAAGATAGATTACATGAATCTTTCAAAATATAGTTTTGTTTTAGTACTAAGTACACTTCTCCTTGCCTGTAACTCGAATGAGAAAGAAAAAGAGAATCTCAATACCGACCCATTATTTACTATGATGTCGTACGAACAGACGAACATTCGTTTTAATAATGTGGTTGAAAATCAGAAAGATTTCAACATCTTCAAATACAGAAATTTCTATAATGGTGGTGGCGTTGCCATTGGAGATATTAATAACGATGGTCTGGCCGATATCTATATGACAGCCAATATGGGAAAGAACAAATTATTTCTCAATCAGGGTGATTTTAAATTTAAGGATATTTCCGAATCTGCCGGGGTAGAAGGCCACAAACCCTGGTCTACCGGAGTGACCATGGTAGATGTGAACAACGATGGATTTCTAGATATTTATGTGAGCAATGCGGGAAACATGGAAGGCGACAATCACGACAACGACCTCTACATAAACAACGGCGACCTTACCTTCACCGAAAAAGCAAAAGAATTCAACCTGGCAACCAGTGGTTTTACGACTCACGCAACTTTCTTCGATTATGATAAGGACGGCGACCTGGACGCCTATATTTTGAACAACAGTAATGTTCCGGTAAGCAGCCTTGGCTTTGCGCATCAGAGAGATGTGCGGGCTCAGGATTGGGACGTACCAAAACTATTTCGTGGGGTTGGCGATATGTTGCTTCGAAATGACAACGGAACCTTTGTAGAAGTAAGTGAAGAAGCCGGGATCTACGGAAGTTTAATTGGCTTCGGTTTAGGGGTTATGATTACCGATATCAACGGTGACCTATACCCAGACATTTACGTTTCCAATGATTTCTATGAACGTGATTACCTCTATATTAATAACCAGGATGGCACCTTTACCGAAGATATAAAGAACTGGATGTCTCACCTTTGCCTTTCAGCCATGGGTATCGATATGGCCGATATCAATAATGATGGGAATGCCGATATCTTTATTACCGATATGCTTCCCGATGGTGACCAAAGAGTTAAATCGGTTATGGAATTTGAAGGTTATAATGTTTTTAAGCTGAAGCAAAGCAAAGATTTTTATCAGCAATACATTCAGAATACCCTGCAACTGAACAATGGAAACGGAACCTTTTCCGAAATAGCTTACTATAGCGGCGTATCTGCTACAGACTGGAGCTGGTCCGGTCTTATTTTCGACATGGACAATGACGGCCTGCGTGATATTTTTGTTACCAACGGTATCAATCACGATCTCACCGATCTGGACTTCGTAGACTTTCTTGCTAATGAGATCATTCAGAAAATGGCCATGACAGGCAAGAAGGAAGCGATCGATTCTATTATAAACAAAATGCCGGTCGTACCCGTACCTAACTACGCCTATAAAAATAATGGCGATCTCACTTTTAGCAATGAAGCCGAAAAATGGGGGCTCGGCATCCCAAGTCTGTCCAACGGAGCTGCCTATGGAGATCTTGACAACGACGGCGACCTCGACCTGGTTGTGAATAATGTGAACATGGAAGCCTTTGTATATAGAAACAACGCAAGGGAAACAGGAAATAATAACTATATCAAACTAAAATTTGAAGGCGTAGATAAGAACAAATTCGCGGTGGGTACAACTGTAAGATTATACTATAAAGACAATATCGTTTTACAGGAGTTGATCCCATCTAGAGGTTTTCAGTCGTCTATGGAATACCCAATGACCATCGGTCTAGGAAAGGAAGATAAAATAGATTCCATACGGGTTATCTGGCCGGATGATCGCACGACGAAACTCGAAAATATAGCTGCAAATCAGACTTTACTTTTAAAACAGCAAGAGTCTACCGGAAAATATATCCCCCCGAAACCTGCGGCCATCACTCCTCTGCTTACCGAGATAGACAATACAGGCTTAAAGAAGCACGATGAGAATTCGTATTCAGATTTTGATCACGAAGGATTAATTGCCAGAATGCTTTCCCAGGAAGGGCCGGCGATCGCAGTGGGTGATGTAAATGGCGACGGGCATGAAGACACCTTCATTGGTGGAGCCAAGAACCAAGCGGCATCGCTTTATATACATAAGGGGAACGGTGTTTTAAATGAAATAAAGAATGAGGTTTTTGAACAAGACAAATTCAACGAAGATACCGCAGCTGCTTTCCTGGATGCAGATGGAGACGGCGACCTGGATTTGATAGTAGGTTCGGGCGGAAACCAGGTAAATGAAATAAATAACGAAGGTATCAGGCTCTACTTAAATGATGGCAAAGGACGCTTCAGCAAAAAAATTCTGGATCTACCCCCCAATACCATGAATATTGCAGTGATCGCACCACACGATATGGACGGTGACGGTGATATGGATGTGTTCGTGGGTGCAAGAAGCATTATAGGAATTTACGGTGTAAACCCTACCCATACTTACCTTGAAAATCTTGGCGATGGGACCTTCCGAAGCAAAAAAGAGGCAATTGCCGCTGTAACAGCAAGTGGAATGATCACAGATGCTACCTGGGCAGATATAGATGGAGATTCCATCAAAGAACTCGTTACCGTATCGGATTGGGGCTCGCCTAACATTTATAAGATCAAGGACAATAAGCTCCAAATATGGCAAACAGACTTAAAGGCATTGAATGGCTGGTGGAATACCATTCTTCCTGTAGACATAGATAAAGATGGCGACCTGGATTTTATTATTGGAAATGAAGGCAAAAACCTTCATTATAAGCCTTCGGAAGAGCAACGCATTAAAATGTGGGTGAACGACTTCGACAACAACGGTACCATTGAGCAAATAATCACCCAGAGGCTGGAAGGCAGAGATATGCCTATGCATCAGAAGAAAGAGATCGTAACCCAACTGGTTTCCCTCAAAAAGCAAAATCTGAAAGCTTCCGAATATGCCACCCGGTCCATACAGGAGCTTTTTTCAGAAAATATTATTAAAAACTCCCAGGTTAGGGAGGTAAATACCTCGGCCACCATAATCGCCGTAAATAACGGCAATGGAAACTTTACAACCATCGAGTTGCCCGCCCAGACACAACTTTCCTGCGTATGCGGGATTACCTGTGCCGATGTGAACAACGATGGTTCGCTGGACATTATTATGGGTGGAAACGACTTCGAGTTTAAACCACAGTTTTCCCGCCTGGATGGTAACTATGGCTCCGTTCTATTGAATGACGGCAACCTTAATTTCAACTGGCAGAACTATAATGAGAGTGGCTTCCTGGTTAAAGAAGAAATTAAACATATTCGTCAATTTCACGATGCAGCAGGAAATGCCTATATAATTGTGGCAATAAATGATGAAAAACCCAGAGTTTTTGCGATCGGTCAATAAATATCTCCTCACATTATTTCTCCTTACCCTCCTTTGGAGCTGTAGTGAGGACCAGCAGCTTTTTATGCTTCTCCCTTCGGCCCGATCGGGAGTTGAATTTCAGAATACAATAACCGAAAACGACTCTCTGAATATACTCGATTACCTCTATTTTTATAATGGCGGCGGCCTGGCTATGGGTGATATCAACAACGACGGACTACCCGATCTTTACTTTTCTGCCAATCAGAAAAAAAACAAACTTTACCTCAACAAAGGAGATCTGAAATTTGAGGACATTACCAGTTCTGCCCGTGTTGAAGGAAATAGCACCTGGAATACCGGGGCCGTTATGGCCGACGTGAACGGCGACGGATGGCTGGATATCTATGTGACCGCCGTTGTAGGTATAAACGGCTTTAAAGGCCGAAATGAACTGTTCATCAATAACGGAGATAATACCTTCACCGAAAGCGCTGCCGATTACGGCCTCGACCTGGCTACCTACGGAACCACTGCCTCCTTCTTCGATTACGACCTGGATGGCGATCTGGACGTGTACCTGTTAAACCATGCGGTTCATACGGAAGAATCCTTCGGAAGGGTACAACTTCGTCACACTCGAAATGAAATGACCGGTGATCGGCTCATGCGAAACGACGGCAACACCTTTACCGATGTTAGCGAAGAGGCGGGTATCTATGGAGGTATTAACGCCTACGGCCTAGGAGTAGCTATTGCCGACTTCAACAAGGATGGATATCCGGATATTTATGTAGGCAACGATTTTCACGAAGACGATTATTTCTATCTCAATAATGGCAACGGCACCTTTACCGAAAGCTTGCGAACTTATTTTGGGCACACCTCCCGATTTTCGATGGGAAATGACGTGGCAGATATTAATCACGATGGGCGGCCGGATCTTATTTCCCTGGATATGTCTCCCGAAGATGAAAAGGTCTTAAAGACCTCCGAGGGTGATGACACCTACCAAACCCTTGAGATGCGAACCAAACAATATGGTTATCACTACCAGTATACCCGAAATATGCTTTATATAAACCAAGGTGCCGGCCCATTTACAGAAACGGCTCTTTTAAGTGGAATAGCGGCAACAGATTGGAGCTGGAGCGCCCTGTTTGGGGATTACGATCAAGACGGAGAAGATGATCTTTTTATTTCAAACGGAATCCCAAAACGTCCCAACGATTTGGATTTTATACGTTTTGTGTCCAGTGAAGCGATTAAAAAGAGCATGAATGAAACAAAACTCATGGACCAGAAAGCATTAGATATGATGCCGTCGGGAGCGGTCCCTAACTACATCTTTAAAGGAGATTCGGCCCTTGGTTTCACCGATATGAGTGAAGAATGGATCCCACGAAAACCAACCGTTTCGGGTGCTACCGCCATTGGTGATCTTGATGGAGATGGCGATCTGGATATCGTTACCAGTAACATTAATGAAGCTGCGGGTATTTATATAAACAACACCAACGATAAAGCAAACTTCCTAAAGATCAGGTTTAAGTATACAGGTAAAAATCCATTCGGAATTGGCACCAAGGTAGAAGCCTGGAACAAAGGGGTTGTTCAGTACAAAGAGCTATTCCCGTGTAAGGGATGGCAGGCTTCCAGCGAGCCGGTGATCCATTTCGGATTTGGGAATGAAACTACCATCGACTCTTTAAAGATCATTTGGCCCGATAAAACCTCTCAGCTTATTTCAGCAATAGAAACCAATAAAACTCTAACAATTTCACCTTCAAATACCGCGGCTTATCAATATATAAGCCCTAAAAATGATCCATGGTTTGTAGCAGTGGAGGGAAATCTAGGTATTGATTATAAACATAATGGAGGAAGACAAACCGATTTCGATTACCAGAAACTAATTCCGTACCAGGTTTCAGACAGAGGGCCGAATCTGGAAATGATCGATATTAATAAGGACTCATTAACTGATATTGTGATTCGTGGTTCGTCCCGAAGTAACACCACAGGGTTCCTGCATGAGGAAGCCGGCTTCATTAAAACAATTCTGCCGGATAGTGTTGCAGTCCGGCCTGTTCCAGAGAATTCTGGAAATAACACCATGCGCTATATCAACGGATTTACATCCGGGGGCGAAGAATTAAAATTTGAGGGAGGTTATGCAACAAGATATGATTTTGGGAACATCCCTCCATCCAAAGTGATATTTCCTAACGGACAAGAACAGTCACTTGGCGAATTGGGAATGGTAACAGATGCGGTCTGGGACGATTTCGACAAAGACGGACAAACCGATCTCATCGTAGTTGGGGAATGGATGACGCCCAGGTTTTTTAAGAACCAGGGAAATAAACTCGAGGAAGTTGAGCTACTTGAAGGACTACCCCAGGGTTTGTGGCAAACTATTATTCCTTTCGATATTGATGAGGATGGCGATACAGATTATCTGCTGGGTAATTGGGGGCTGAACTCCAAGTTTACTGGCTCGGAAGAATTTCCTATGATCATGTATTATGATGATTTTGACGACAATGGAACCACAGAAACCGTTGTTGCCACCTATAAAAATGGAGACTATTATCCTTTAATGGGTTTAAATGAATTGTCCTCTCAAATGAATTTCCTTCGGAAAAAATTTACCACTTTCAAGTCGTTTGCGGGTAAGTCCATGAAGGAGATATTTGGGGATGAAGTGTTATCTAAAGCCAAAAGGTTTGAAGTAGGTACTCTAGCCTCGGGATTCTTGCGAAATAACAACAATAGCTTTACTTTTACTGCGTTTCCGGAAATGTTACAAACAGCACCCATCACTGCCTTCGAAATTTTCGATTTTGATGGAAACGGCCGTGAAAGTGTGCTGGCAGGAGGCAACTATTTTGGCGTGATTCCGTTTCACGGACGATACGATGGTTTCCCCGGTGCGTTAATACAATCGGAGCAAAATATTTCACTCTCAAATACCATCGGACTAGACATGTCCATGCGGTCTGTAAGACACTTGAAAGTGATACAACATAACAACCAAAATTATTTACTGGTGTTAAACAATAATGATAATGCTGTTATCTATGAAATTAAACGATAAAATAATTCCTATTCGAGTATTCTCCATCCTCGTGATGTTGTTTTTACTGAATTCTTGTAAAGAGGACCGAACCATGGATGGCCCTGCGGGTCTTGAGAATGTTGAGGTCACTGCGAAGGACTTTCAGAATGCGGTCGACCGGGTAACCGAGATCATGATCCACGATATCTTTTCACCACCACAGGCGAGCAGGATATATGCCTATCCTAATATTGCAGCTTACGAGATCATCGCACAAAACGATCCTACATATAAAAGCCTCGCGGGACAGGTTAATGACCTAACCGAGATTCCCACCGCAAAAGATTCGCTGGTAAACTACTCATTGGCGGCTATTATTGCACATATGGATCTGAGTAAGAGCCTGGTGTTTTCGGAAGAAAAGATGACTGCTTTCAGCGATAGTTTATATGATATTTGGAGTGAGAAAAACAAACCTCAGTTCGATGCCTCCATGAATTACGCCATGGAAGTTGTAGAGCACATGAAGGAGTGGATAGGAAAAGATAACTACAAACAAACTCGAACCATGTCTAAATTTACCGTAGACATCGATGATCCCGCAAGATGGCAACCCACACCGCCTGCCTATATGGATGGTATCGAGCCTCACTGGGACAAGATCAGGACACTGGTGCTGGACTCTGCTTCCCAGTTTAAACCAGAGCCACCTCCGGCATTCTCCCTGGAAAAGAACAGCGACTTCTTTAAAGAGTTGAAGGAAGTTTACGATGTGAGCGAAGATATCACCAAAAAAGGAGATGAGTCTGAAGAGGTTGAGATCGCCCAGTTTTGGGACTGCAACCCGTATGTATCTGTTACTCGCGGTCACCTGATGTTCGCTACGAAAAAAATTACGCCTGGAGCACACTGGATGGGTATTACAGAAATAGCCTGTAAGGATACAGAAGCCAATTTCAACGAGACCGTTTACGCCTATACAAAGAGTTCTATTGCCATGTTCGATGCCTTTATAAGCTGCTGGGATGAAAAATACAGATCCAATCTAATAAGACCCGAAACACTTATCAATCAACATATAGACGAAAATTGGAAACCTATACTGCAAACGCCTCCATTTCCCGAATATGTAAGCGGACATTCGGTAGTTTCGGGGGCGGCCTCAACGGTATTAACCGATGTCTTCGGAGATAATTTTAGCTTTATGGACGATACCGAATTACCCTTCGGACTCCCGGTTCGTGGTTTCGATTCCTTTAATAAGGCTGCGGAAGAAGCTGCGGTAAGCCGGTTATATGGTGGAATTCATTACCGTGCTGCAATTGATGAAGGATTAACCCAGGGCCGACTAGTTGGAAAATGGGTGATCGACAACCTTCAAATGAAACAATAGTATGAATCGCTGGCTGAAGTGGTTCCTCGTACTTGGTATTTTATGTGTAGTAATTTGGTATTTTCTTCTGAAAGAATATCAATATCAGGTTTCGTTTAATACCAAGGAACCTCGGGCAGTGATGTACAAACATATCCTGGATTGGGATTCGTACAAGCGCGATAACGAGGAGATCTCAGTGATCCGAAAACAAGAATATTCGGAAATAGTACAACGTGTAAATTATGGCGATTCCACCTTCCTTTACAATTGGAAGTTGAAAAGAAATTCGGATGGCAGCACCAAAATAACCGCCTATATTAGTGATGCTCAGAACAAATTCGTTCAGCTGTTAAGCGTACCCTTCGGGGCCAACGATTTTGTTCAACGAAGTATTAAAAACGTAAAGGATGTGGCCGACGCACAAAAATTAATAGCCGAAACTTACAAGGTTCATAGTATAACCGATACCACAATTCAGCGAAAATATTGTGCCTACCTACCCCTTCGATCCTCTATAAACGATAAAGCACCTGCCATGTTGCGTGGTATAGCGCTGATCATGGAATACATTAAAGGAAATGAGATCGAATTGAATGGCGACCCCTTTCTCCAGGTTACCGATTGGGATGAAGAAGAGGAAATGATAAGTTTTGATTTTTGTTTCCCTGTAAAGCAATTGGATTCTATACCACCTCATCCAACAGTTCTCCTTAAAACAACCGAAACCTTAGATGGGATCAAGGCCGAATTCAATGGTAATTATCGCGATTCGGAAGTAGCCTGGTATTACCTCCTGGATCATGCTGCTGAAAACGGTCTTGATGTAAAACCGCTTCCTCTGGAGATCTACCAGAACGACCCACATGCCGGAGGTGATCCACTAACTTGGAAAGCACAGGTTTTATTACCTTTAAACGATTAATCCTTTTGTTATGAAAAGAATATGTACGTCATTCTTAAGTTTGACCGCAATGGCGGTTATTTTCCTTAGCTGCTCATCAGAATCTAGCACTACCTCTGTTACTTCTCCTAATGGAGATATCGAAGTTAATTTCATGATATCCACCAACGGACAACCGGCATATATGGTGAGTCATAAAAATGAAATGGTAATCGACACTTCGTATATGAGTTTCGATTTTAAAGATATTCCCTCCCTAAAAGACGGCTTCGAACTACTCTCTTCCAGTATGCGAACTATAGATACGAGCTGGGAAATGCCATGGGGTGAACAAACTATTGTAGAAGACCAATACAATGAACTCACATTTAATCTCAAAGAGAAAGGTGAGTCCGGGCGTAAACTCAATATCTGTTTCAGGGTTTACAACGATGGTTTAGGATTTCGGTATGATATTCCCAAAATGGAAAGCGTTTCTGAGGTACTGATCACAGACGAAAACACCGAATTTAATCTTACCGGAGACCATAAAGTCTGGTGGATACCGGGCGACTGGGATATATACGAACATTTGTATAACGAAACTTCCTTCTCTGAAATTGATGCCATCGCCAAAAGAGATCACCCAAACCTCAATGCCTCATATATTCCCGAAAACGCGGTGAATACCCCCGTATCCATGAAAAGCAGTACGGGACTTTATTTGAGTTTCCACGAAGCAGATCTTACCAATTATGCCGGAATGACCTTGAAAGTGGATCCGGACAAATTAAAGATGCAAAGCGAATTGGTTGGTTCGGAAAGATTAGGTGGTAAGGCTAAAGTTAGCCTTCCTTTTAATACCCCCTGGCGGACCATACAGATCGCTGAACGGGCCGGTGATCTAATCGAATCTAATCTTTTATTAAATCTCAACGATCCAAATACCATTGGAGATGTGAGCTATTTTACTCCAATGAAATATGTGGGGATCTGGTGGGAAATGCACATAGGAAAATCAACTTGGGACCTCGAAGGAACTCAGGATATGAATACATATGTGGAAGGAAAGCGCGGTTCGAGCCGGCATGGCGCTACCACCGAAAATGCAAAAAAATATATCGATTTTGCTGCTGCCAACGGTATCAAAGGACTTCTGGTTGAAGGCTGGAACACCGGTTGGGATCAATGGATCAATACCGAAGACAGAGAGGGCGTGTTCGATTTTATGACCCCGTACCCCGATTATAATTTTGCCGAAGTAATGGCCTATGCAAAAGAAAATGGTGTGGAAGTGATCATGCACCACGAAACCTCCGCAGCCCCGCGTACTTACGAAAAGCAAATGGAGGTTGCCTATAATTTCATGAAGGAGAACGGAATGAATTCGGTGAAGACAGGCTATGTAGGGAAGATCATTCCGAAAGGAGAATATCATCACGGACAGTGGATGGTGAACCACTATCAAAAAGTATTGGAAGATGCGGCCGCGAAAAAGATCGCCATCAATGCACACGAACCCATAAAAGACACAGGAAAACGAAGAACATACCCCAATGCAATTTCCAGGGAAGGTTTGAGAGGACAGGAATTCAACGCCTGGGCAACAGATGGCGGAAACCCACCCGATCATATTGCCACCGTCGCATTTACCCGCATGCTCGCCGGCCCAATAGATTTTACCCCCGGGGTGTTTAATATTAAATTTGATGAATATAAAAAGAGCAACCAGGTAAATACCACCCTCGCACATCAATTGGCTCTATATGTAGTAATTTACAGCCCCATTCAAATGGCATGCGACCTACCCGAACATTATATGATCGATGGTAAAATTCATCCTGCTTTCAAGTTCATTAGCGATGTTGGTGTGGATTGGGAAACCTCTAAGGTACTCGATGGGGAAATTGCTGATTTTGTAGTGATAGCGCGAAAAGAAAAAGGCAGTGAAAATTGGTTTGTAGGTGGAGTTACCGATGAAAACAGTAGAAAATTAAGTGTGAATTTCGATTTTCTGGACGACAACACCGTCTATACAGCTACCCTATATAAGGATGCAGCAGATGCACATTACAAAACCAATCCCGAAGCCTATACGATCGAGGAAATGGATTTCAGAAAAGGAGAAAAACTGGAAATCGATCTTGCGCCGGGTGGCGGTTTTGCTATAAGCCTGATCAAGAAATAGATGAAAAATATTTCAGCCATACATAACGATGCGGTCGACCTCCTCCACCGGCTCTGTACCAACGATGGGATACTAGCTAGTACAATTGAAGCAGATAACTACAAAAGGATCTGGGCTCGCGACAGTATAGTATGTGGGTTGGCAGGCATACTTTTAAAGGACCCGTTGATCATGGATGGGTTGAAGAATTCATTGCTCACCCTTTCCAAGGGTCAGCATGAACTGGGCATGATCCCATCTAATATTCTTCCCGGGGATTCTAAAGATATTTCCTTCGGAAGCCTGGCCGGAAGAATAGATGCCAATACATGGTTTATCATAGGAAGTTGCCTCTACTTCCTCACTTCTGAAGACGATGAAACCTGGAATAACCTAAAGTCGGCCGTACAAAAATGCAGGATATTTCTGAATACAGTAGAGTTTAACGACAGAGGCTGGACCTATACCCCTATAAGTGGAAACTGGGCCGATGAATATCCGGTTCACGGCTATACATTATATGACAATTGCCTACGCCTTTGGGGAGAAAAACTTTGGACTAAGATTACCGGAGAACTTTTGGACGGTTATGATGAATTGGTTGAAAAGACCTGCTCAAACTTCTGGCCCACTTCAGCTACCGATACTCGTACTATTTATCAAACTACCGCCTTCAACCATGCACTGGAAGATAAAATAATGCATTATGCTGCTTTCATTTTACCCGGTAATTATGACCTCAGATTTGATGCGGCCGGTAACGCCCTGGCGCATTTAATTTTCGAACCGGATGCGAATAAGAAAAATACAACAAGGGCCTTTTTATCGCAACTAAACAGTGATCTGGGAAGGCTTGCCATACCGGCATTCTGGCCGATGATCACTAGGGAGAGTCCGGATTGGAACTTACTGGCAGGAAATTATTCGTTTGATTTCAAAAATCACCCAGGCTATTTTCACAATGGAGGGATCTGGCCTGTTTGGATGGGATTATACTGCCTGGGACTAAGTAAAATAGGTTTAGAGGAAGAGGTTAACCAAATTTGTTCGGAATTCGAGAAGATGGTTTCATCTGCCGAAAACTGGAGCTTTCAGGAGTATTTCAATGCGGTCGATTTCAAGACTGGGGGTAAAACAGAAATGGGCTATACAGCTTCAGGAATAGTGTATATGAATTCGGCTTTATCCGGCTCCAATATTGCTACTATGCTACAGCTGTAAGCACTACACCTTATTTCGATAACGATTTCGTTACCGAATCGGCAATTATTTAATATTGAATTCTGCAATTTGCTAAAATTTGCAGATATTACAGTGGCTAAATAATCAAATTAGCAATTTCGGTATAAAACTCAAACACTTCAATTATGAGTACTGTGTTCAAGCCTAGGTTATCCTTCTGGCAAATTCTAAATATGAACGTTGGATTCCTCGGGATTCAGTATAGTTTTGGCTTGCAACAAACTGCCATCAACCCCATCTTTCTTTACCTGGGAGCTTCAGAAGATATGCTACCAATTTTGAATATCGCAGGACCGGTAACCGGATTGATCGTTCAGCCCATCATTGGTGCCATGAGCGATAAGACCTGGTCAGCACGATGGGGGAGGCGAAAACCCTATTTTTTAATCGGTGCACTGATGGGAAGTTTGTGTTTATTCGCCTTTCCACATAGTCCGGTCCTGTGGTTTGCCGTAGGTTTGCTGTGGATACTAGACGTGGGGAACAATATGGCCATGGAGCCTTACAGAGCCTTTGTTGGAGATAAACTACCGGAAAGACAGTTGAGTCTGGGGTACCAAATGCAAAGTCTTTTTGTAGGTGCCGGAATCTTATTGGCAAATGGATCTATCGTCTTGTTCCAGTACCTGTTCGGAGGTACCTCCGTTGAAGAGGCAGGTACGATTCCGCAGTGGCTGTACTACTCATTCTACATAGGAGCATTTCTGTCGTTAACCACCATATTGTATTCGGTACTAAAAACCCCGGAAATTCCCCCTTCAGAGGAAGAAATGAAGGAGATCAACGAGCTTAAGGCACTTCCGTTCAGTAAACGATTACTGAAACCCTTTATAGAGATCATTGACGCGATAAAAGAAATGCCGAAGTTTATGTGGAAAATAGGAGCAGTATATCTATTCCAGTGGTACGCGTTATTCATTTACTGGCAATTTACTACTCCGCTATTTATGAAGACCATGGGCTTTACCACCTCAGAGGCAGCTTCTCAGGCGGCCAAAATGAGTTTAACCTATAACACGGTAACCTTGCTGGTAGCTCTGGCACTTGTACCTTTAACGCTTCGTTTTGGAGGAAAAAAGATCTACGCTATTAGTTTAGTAGGAACAGCACTGGCACTATTTACCATTCCATATATCTCCGACCCGTATCTGGTGTTGGTACCCATGATATTATTTGGTATTGGATGGGCAGCCATGATGGGAATACCCTATACGATGGTATCTAAGGTAGTACCTCAGGAAAGACGGGGTGTTTATATGGGAATCCTCAATATGATGATCGTTATTCCGATGTTCATTCAAACCCTCAGTTTTGGTTCCATATATAAATATTTACTCGGCAATAATGCGATAAACGCTATGTTGTTTGCCGGTGTATTTTTTGCTATTGCTGCTGTTCTGGCTATGCGACTCAATGTAAAAAAGGCTAAAATGGCATGAAAAATCTAGGGATTAAAATATCGTTATTTCTCATCTACTTTGTATTCGCAGCTTTGCTAAACAGTGTTGGAATACTGGTAGAACGATCCCAGGAAGTTTATGAAGTTGCCAAAGGTGATGCTGCCTTTCTGGAGTTGTTCAAAGATCTGTCCATAGCAGTAGTTTCCTTTGTGATAGGGACATTTCTTCCAAAGCTGGGCTACAAACGCGGTATGCTAATTAGTCTTGCCCTGGTATTCTTCGGCTGTATAGGGATGTACTACGGAAATTCATTCTGGTCTGTTAAGATCTTATTCGCCGTAACCGGTATCGGCTTTGCTATAGTTAAGGTTGCAGTTTACGCTCTTATTGGCTTCGTAACCGATGGGAAAGATGACCACCGAAGGCTCATGAGTTTTATTGAGACCGTTTTTATGATAGGGATCATTTTCATGTATGTGGTATTTCCGCTATTCTATAATGACGATCCTAATGGTTGGCTAAGAGGATATCTGCTCATGGCAGGGATAATTGCGGTAGCATTCACTATAATTCTATTCTCTAAATTCAATATCGAAGTTGCACAAAAAAATACCAGTATACGCGAGGATATTGGAGCTATGCTGAGATTATTTCTCAATCCTGTGATCTATGTCTTTGCTATATTCGCCTTCTTCTACGTAATGACAGAACAAGGTATCATGACCTGGCTTCCAACCTTTAATAAGGAGACCCTACATATGGATTCTAAACTTGCTACCCAAATGGCGGTTATCCTCATGGCGTCATTTGCGATTGGCAGGTTTATTACCGGAATGCTGGTGAAAAAAATCAAATGGGTCTATATTGCCTTGTTTGGGTTGTTGGGGGCGGCTGTACTGGTACTCGTTGTATTACCGATGGCGAGTAATGTCCCTGAAATGCAGGCAAGTAAGCTGGGTGATCTACCCCTGGTTTCATTTCTTTTCCCAATGATAGGCCTCTTCCTTGCTCCGCTCTATCCCTTGATAAGCTCAACGGTTTTGTCGGCTACAAAAAAAACAGACCACAGTGCACTAGCAGGCATACTTACCTTCGTTTCGGCTCTGGGAGGAACTTTAGGCTCGGTAATCATAGGTAATTTATTTGATCTTCTGGGTGGAAATAAGGTATTCTATCTTTCCCTGATCCCGATGACTATTATACTGGTTGCTTTGTTCATTCTGAATAGAATTGTTGGAAAGAGCTCATGATCTTCAAGTTAGACATAGAAGCCACTCTAAAAAAACTCCTGGCTCAGGAAGATACCGATAATGACAAAAAGATCACTATTGAAGATAAAGGCCCGAAAGACTTTGCCATAGAGTCGGAAGACGGAATTCAGCATACCCTTAAAGGAACCTATCACCTCTCCAACCTCCTTCAGGAGCTCATACTTGCTAAAGAAAATGGTGATACTGTCGCCATTATTAATCTAGACCATCTGGAAGAACCAGCTGTAAACAGAATTTCCAGGATGATACGGGAATATTACTGGAACGGGCTTACCCGTACCATGGATGCTTCGGGGATCGAATCCCTGCTAAAGGATTCTAAAAATGAAACTTTGGGCGAGATCGCTGTACTGATCGTATATGTACCCTATAACGACGAGCAAGCGTATACTTACTATTCAGAATTACAAAAAAAATTACCCCTTGAGGTAGTTCGTCTTCCCGAAAAGATAAGTCCGGAATATGTGAGAGGCCTGAATGACAAACCGGGTATACTGTCCCTAAAACTCGAAATGGAAAATGGCGAAATAAAAGGAGTGCCTTTTGTAGTTCCCGGGGGACGATTTAACGAAATGTACGGTTGGGATAGTTATTTTGAATCTATCGGTCTTATCCTTGATAGCCGAATCGACCTCGCCCGGGCCATGGCCGATAATTTTCAGTACGAGATCGAACATTACGGCAAGATATTAAATGCCAATAGATCGTACTATCTAACAAGAACCCAACCCCCCTTCTACTCTAGTTTAATTTCCGAAGTCTACGAAAAGACCCGGGACAAATCCTGGCTGGAGAGTCATTTAAAAACCGCTATTCGCGAATACGAAACCGTATGGATGGTGCCGGGAAAGCGGCTCACAGGATTCAAACTAAACCGATATCTGGCAGAAGGATTAGGAAAACCACCCGAGGCAGAGGCTGGGCACTTTAACCACGTATTTGCCGGATATGCCGAGAAAGCAGGAATGAGCCTGGAGGCTTATGAGAAGGGGTATTCGAAAGGGGAAATAAAAAATAAGGAGCTCGACAGGTATTTTATCCATGACAGAAGCGTTCGGGAGTCGGGGCACGATACGTCCTACCGCCTGGAAGGAATTTGTGCCGATATAATCCCGGTAGAACTGAATGCCTTTCTCTATAAATACGAAACAGATTTTGCCAAATTGATCCAAAGTGAATTTAACAATAGCTTCAATTACAACGGTACAAACTACACCTCCGAATATTGGGTGCATAAGGCTTCGGAAAGAAAAGAGCTGATGGACTCCTTGCTCTGGAATGATACTAAAGGAATGTATTACGATTTCAATATTGCTACAGGAGAACAAACCGATTTTGTTTCGGCTACGCTGTTTACACCACTCTGGGCAGGGATCTGCGATGAAGAACAGGCGGCTTCTTCAGTAAAAAATGGAATTTCCCTACTGAAGGAAAAAGGAGGCATTGCATCCTGCGATGAAACCAGCAGAGGACCTATTAACGAACATCGACCTCAAAAGCAATGGGATTACCCTAACGGGTGGGCGCCCCACCAAATGATGATCTGGAAAGGTTTGAAGCAATATGGATTTGAAAAAGAATTGCAGGAACTCATCTATCGGTGGTTGTATATGATCACGAGAAACGCAGTAGATTACAACGGTACCATCCCGGAGAAATACGATGTGGTTATTGCCACCCATAAGGTCTTTGCCGAATATGGCAATGTAGGTACCGAATTTCAATATATCACTAAAGAAGGTTTTGGCTGGATGAACGCGTCCTTTCAATACGGGGTGTCACTTTTAGATCCCGAACTTCGAAATAAATTAAATGATCTGGTTCCCCCGGAGCAACTCTTTTAAAAGGTTAAAATGAATAACAGACCCATTGATATAATTTGTATTGGTGAATCCCTTATTGACTTCATTGGCACACAACCCGAGCATCCTATAAATCGTATCAAGGATTATCATCGATACCTGGGTGGATCACCTACAAATGTCGCGATGAATATGGCCCGACTCGGGCTGAACGTGGAAATGATCTCCACAGTTGGAGATGATGGATTTGGAGAATATATCAGTAAACGATTTACCGAAAATGATGTAAAACATGATGGGGTTAGAAAAACCGCTACTGTGCCCACTACGGTCATATTTGTTTCGAGAACTGTAGCCACCCCGGAATTTGTTGCCCTGAGAGGGGCAGATGCCGAAATTCTACCCGTCCAGGTCCCTGCCGAAAAGCTAAAGCAAACTAAAGTATTTCACACCTCCTGTTTTGCCTTAAGTCGTCAGCTGGCACGGGATACCATACTCGATGCGGCCGAAAAAGCGGCCAAGCTAGGATGCCAGTTAAGTATAGATATTAATTATTCTGAACAGATATGGCCCGATACCCAGGAGGCGAAATTGGCGATAACCAGGTATTGTAGTTTAAATCCCATAGTAAAAGTGAGTCAGGATGATGTAGACAGGTTGTTTGGGGAAGGAATGAGTCACGAACAAATATTTAACTATCTTCATGATCTTGGTGTGGATCTGGTGTGCCTAACCCTGGGGAAAGATGGCGCAAAACTAAGTGAACGAAATCAACCCATCTTGGAATTATCGGCGCTGAAAGTTGAAAAGATCATGGATGCCACCGGAGCCGGAGATGCCTTTTGGTCCGGATTTTTGTTCGCATGGTTGAAAGATAAACCCAAACAAAAATGTATGGAAGCGGCCCTGCAAATGGCGGCCATTAAATTACAGAATGTTGGGCGGATACCAGATTATGCCGATGTGATCTCTGATGTTTTAAAAATCTAACAGCTAACATATAGAACTTATGACCATAATTACTTTTTTGGCTTTTACCATACTCGTTGGAGTTATTTCGTATTACGCCACTCGCAAGACGGATGAACAAAGTTCAGACGGTTATTTTCTGGGTGGCCGGAGTCTTACTGCGGTTGTGATCGCCGGATCATTACTCCTTACCAATTTATCCACCGAACAAATTGTTGGTCTCAACGGGCAGTCGTATACCGAAGGTATATTAGTAATGGCCTGGGAAACCCTGGCCGCTATTGCCATTGTCGTAACGGCTATATTTTTACTACCCAGATATCTGAAGGGAGGTATCACAACCGTGCCTCAGTTTTTGGAACGACGATACGATAAAGGTACTAAAGCCATAACATCGGGGCTGTTCCTGTCTGGTTATATGATCGTGCTTTTACCCATAGTACTTTACTCCGGCGGACTGGCAATTAGCACTATGTTCAATGTTTCTGAAGCATTTGGTATTTCCGATACCGCGGCTTTGTGGGTCTGCGTTTGGGGAATAGGGATAGTAGGTTCGATCTATGCGATTTTTGGAGGGCTGAAAGCCGTTGCAGTCTCAGATACGGTAAATGCAGTTGGCCTGCTTATTGGAGGGTTGATGATACCTGTATTCGGGCTGTGGGAAGTTGGTAATGGTAGCATAAGCGCAGGTATTAATGAATTAATGACAACCTTACCAGAAAAGTTCGTGGCTGCCGGAGATAAGGATTCGTCTATTCCGTTTGGTACTATTTTCACCGGTATGATGTTAGTTCAATTATTTTACTGGGGCACCAACCAGGCTATTATCCAGAGAGCCCTGGCAGCTAAAAATTTAAAAGAAGGACAGAAGGGACTTATGCTCGCTGCCTTTATTAAGATCCTTGGTCCGCTAATCGTAGTACTTCCGGGTATTATTGCGTTCTATTTGTATGAAAGTCAGATCACCAATGCAGACCAGGCCTACCCCACCCTGGTGAGGGAGGTGCTTCCTGCTTCTTTGGTTGGGTTCTTTGCCGCCGTTTTATTTGGTGCCATCTTGAGCTCATTTAACTCTGCCCTGAACAGTTCGGTAACCTTATTTGGCGTGGATATTTACAAGGAGTATATCAATAAGGAAGCCACCGAAAAGACAATTGTTAAAAAAGGTAAGCTCTTCGGAATAGTTCTGGCAGTGGCCTCCATGTTGATCGCACCTTTTATTGCAAACGCTCCTGCCGGATTATTTGGTTATCTCCAGGAAGTGAACGGTTGTTACAGCATCCCTATATTAACTATTATCGTGGTTGGGTATTTAACCAAACGTGTTCCAGCTATTGCGGCCAAGATTGCGATCCTGTCCGGTGTAATACTTTATACTGTTAGTCAGTTTGTACTGGCACCGATGTATGGCGACAGCTATCCTCATTTCCTGCATGTAATGGCAATTTTATTTGTGTTCAATATCCTTGTGATGCTTGTGATAGGGAAATTTTATCCAAGGACCACAGACTACGTCCAGGAGCATACTAAACAAGTTGATATTACCAGTTGGAAATATGTTAAACCTGTGGGTCTTGCCATAGTATTGATCGTAGTATTCACATACATTTACTTTCAATAAAAATTAGAATATAGAAGACTAGTGTTAAAGATCCCGCAAAAGTTTTTTGCGGGATCTTGTTTTATTTTTAATTTTAATGAAACTAACCATCCTTTAAAAGCTATGCGATACTTCGCTTTCCTGTTTTTTATACTTATTTCAGTAACCGCAGAATGTCAAATATTAAATGCCGAATCCCTTCGAAAGGTGACGGATACTTCAGGTTTTTCAGGCTCGATGAGTGCTTCCTTCGCAGTGAAGCGCAATGTAAACAATTTCCTTACCATTGGAAGTGATATCCATATTCAGTATAAAATGAAAGACCACCTCATCCTCTTTAAGAACGATGTGGCATTTCAGAAGATAGAAGGCGAAAATTTCGACAACAGCCTTATCTCACATATACGTTACAATTATCGTTTCCACCCCAGAATAGCCTGGGAAATATTTTTACAGGGACAGTATAATAAAGTGAATCTAATCGATTTCAGAGGGCTTGTAGGCACAGGTCCACGCGTAAAACTAACTACTTCCGAGAAGTACAAGTTCTATCTAGGATTACTCGCTATGTACGAACATGAAAATGTAACCGATGGGGTTACGCCTACACAGAAGGATTTCAGGGCAAGTACCTATTTATCATTCAGTCTTTATCCCTCAGACCATGTTACTTTAATAAGTACCACTTATTATCAGCCGCGCATCGACAAGTTTCACGACTATCGAATCTCGAGTATGAGTTCCCTGCTGGTAGATCTGTTTAAAAATTTCGCGCTAAAAACATCATATACCTTTACTTATGATGTATTCCCTGCGGTAGGTATCCCAAATTCGCAATACGATTTTAGTACAGGTATTACCTATAGTTTTGATTAGCGTTTCGAAGATCGAACATAAGATACTGTTATAGTGTCATCTAAATTCTTTCGTAAGCTTTTCCCTATTTTTTAGACTACTTCGCTATATTTACGAAGATGAAGGAAAACCGATAATTCTTCGTTTTCGTAACTATTAAAAATCAATTATGTCTTATTACGATCCTAAAGACCTACGTAAGTTTGGAGATATCACTCAATGGAGTGAAGAACTTGGTACTAAATTCTTCGATTATTACGGAAAAGTATTTGAAGAAGGCGCATTAACCGCCAGGGAAAAATCACTAATTGCCCTTGCTGTTTCTCACACCGAACAATGTCCCTACTGTATAGATGCCTATACTAAAGATTCCCTGCAACGGGGTATCACCAAAGAAGAAATGATGGAAGCTATTCACGTGGGTGCTGCAATTAGAAGCGGTGCCACATTAGTACACGGGGTAATGATGATGAATAAGGTAAACAAACTAGACGGATAAGGTAAAAACCTCTTATGACGAAAATTAAAACCCAATCACTACACAAAAGACACAGCGACCTCGCCAAGGCAAACCGACAGCTTGAAATTCTCTCTAACGGAATATTTGGCGACGGCGAACTACCTACCTTCGCCCAAAAGATAAAAGAAAGCGGGCAATTCCCATTGCGACCCAATAAACTTGAGGTTTTACAGATCAATGTAGGCTATATGTGCAACCAGGTTTGTGAACACTGTCATGTGGACGCAGGACCCGACAGAAAGGAGATCATGACCTGGGAAACCATGGAGCTCTGCCTGGATGTGATTAGAAACACGGGTGCCCACACACTCGATCTTACGGGTGGAGCCCCGGAAATGAACCCTAATTTTAAGAGGTTCGTGGAAGAGGCAAGTAAGGCCGGTATAAAGGATTTTATAGTTAGGAGTAACCTCACTATCATCCGCGCAAATAAAAAATATCACGATCTGCCACAGTTTTTTAAGGATCACAATGTGCATGTGGTAAGTTCGATGCCACACTGGACCCGTGGTAAAACGGATAAGCAACGCGGGGACGGTGTTTTCGATGCCTCTATCCAGGCGCTTAAAATGCTTAACGATGTGGGCTATGGAATGCCAGACAGCGATCTACGGCTGGACCTTGTATACAACCCAAGTGGAGCATTCTTGCCCGGGGATCAGGCTAGTATGGAAAAAGATTTTAAAAAGGCCATGCTCGATGATTTTGGGATACAGTTCCATAATCTGTTTGCTATTACAAATCTCCCTATTTCCCGATTTTTGGATTATTTAATTGCTTCCGAAAATTATGAAGATTATATGTGTCAGCTGGTAGATGCATACAATCCCGAGGCGGTTGCCAATGTAATGTGTACCAATACAATTTCGGTGAGTTGGGACGGATATCTGTACGACTGTGATTTTAACCAGATGCTCGAGCTTAAAGTAGCCAGTAAGGTACAGCATATCAAAGATTATAACGAAGCCTTATTGAACGACAGGAATATCGTCATTTCCCAGCATTGTTTTGGCTGTACGGCCGGTGCGGGTAGTAGCTGCCAGGGGAGTGTGGCTTAACGCCTGTTGAAGAAATTAGTCATGAAGTTGAGATTTGTTTATATTATGTTATTTCTGTTGGGCATTCAGAGCTATGCTCAGGAATCGCTACAGCAGTTACTAGAAACCTATAACACCCGGTCCATCCCATATATTTCGGTTGAAGAGCTAAGAATGCTTCAGTTGAACGATGAGGTTTACATCCTGGATGCACGCGAATTAGAAGAATTTGAGGTTAGCAGGATAAATGGAGCTTTATATGCGGGTTTTTCTGATTTTACTTCGGAATTGATTTCCGAAAGAATTTCGGATACTGATCAAACCATAGTTGTGTATTGCTCCCTCGGAATACGCTCTGAAGAGATAGGCGAAAAACTCAGGAAAGCAGGGTACACAAACATCCGGAATTTATACGGAGGTATTTTCGAATGGAAGAATAAAGGATTCCCGATAATCGATTCCGAAGGAAATGAAACAGAAAAAGTGCATTCCTTCTCAAAAGCCTGGAGTAAATGGCTGACCAATGGTGAAAAAGTCTATGAATAAAGATCTCTTATTAATTTTCACGAGAAATCCTGAATTAGGTAAAGTAAAAACCCGGTTAGCTGCTACTGTAGGCGACAAAACCGCCCTGGATATCTACAATTTCCTTTTAGAGCACACCCGGCAGATCTCGATGAATTTAGACGTAACTCGCCATTTATATTATTCGGAAGAAATACACACTCAGGATGCCTGGCAGAACTCCTTATACGAAAAACGCCTACAACTGGGAGATGATCTGGGAGACCGCATGAAGCATGCTTTTGAGAATGGCTTGGAAGAAGGCTTCAAAAAGGTTGTCATTATAGGTAGTGATATTTACGATCTCCAAGCGACCGATATAGAAGATGCCTTCGCTGCCCTAGACCATAATGATGTAGTAATAGGACCAGCAGCAGATGGAGGTTATTATCTTCTTGGAATGAGAATACTTTTTCCGGAATTATTTGAAAATAAGGAATGGGGCAGTGCAACTGTCCTTCGAGACACCTTATCCCAGTTAGAAAATAAACGTACCAAACTATTAGCAGTTAAGAATGATGTTGATACCTATGAGGACATAAAAGATGTCCATGCTTTTAATCACTTTTTAACCCATATTAAAGAAGCAAATCATTTATGAACAGACAAATTAATGAAGCCGTATCCTTTCTGCAAGGACGTGGATTTGGCGTTCCGGAAATTGGAATTATTCTAGGAACAGGCCTGGGAAAGATCCTGGAATATGTTAGTGTAGAAGCCGAAATGAGTTACAATCATATCCCAAATTTCCCCACAGCCACAGTCGAATTTCACACAGGAAAACTAATATACGGGGAATTGGGCGGTAAAAAAGTGATTCTCATGCAGGGCAGGTTTCATATCTATGAAGGGTACTCCCTACAGGACGTGACGTTCCCGGTGCGGGTGATGCATCAGCTGGGAATAAAAAGATTACTGGTGAGTAATGCATCTGGCGCCATCAATTTAAGCTTCAGTAAAGGAGAGATCATGCTCATAGATGATCACATCAATCTACAGGGAAGTTCGCCTTTGGCCTTTAGAGGTGTAGAGAAGTTGGGGGAAAGATTTGTAGACATGAGTGCTCCTTATGACAAGGAGATGAATCAACTCATTGAAGAAATAGCCATGAATAATGACATAAAATTACACAAAGGAGTATATGCCAGCGTAGTTGGACCTCAACTGGAGACAAGGGCCGAATACCGCTATCTTAAAATTATTGGTGCAGATGCTGTTGGCATGAGTACAGTGCCGGAGGTAATTGTTGCCAATCATTTAGGTGTACCGGTGTCAGCTTTATCGGTTTTAACCGACGAATGTGATCCGGACCATCTTGAACCCGTAGAAATTGTAGATATACTGGCTATGGCTGCCAAAGCAGAACCCGATATGATAACATTATTCACCGAATTAATTCGATCCCTATAATTAAAACTAAAAAGATTTACCCATGAGTTATTTGGAGACCACCCACGATCTTTATAAAGACGCAGCCCTTACCCCGGAAGTAGGACTTTGTTGTACAACCAACCCAATTTGGGAATTGCCGGGCCTTAAGATTCCTAAGATCATGCAGGAAATGAACTATGGTTGCGGCAGTACTGTACATGCCAGAGACCTCGTTAACGATCCCAGAATACTTTACGTAGGTGTAGGCGGCGGGATGGAATTACTGCAGTTTTCGTATTTCTCAAGGCAAAAAGGAGGCGTGATTGGAGTGGATGTAGTAGATGAGATGCTGGAGGCTTCTAAAAAGAATTTTATTGAAGCAGAAGCTCAAAATCCGTGGTTTAAAAGCGAATTTGTTGAATTGCGCAAAGGAGACGCCATGAATCTTCCCGTCCCGGATAATAGTATAGATGTGGCGGCACAAAACTGCCTGTTCAATATTTTTAAAGAGGATGACCTTAAAAAGGCTATTGAAGAAATGTATCGGATTTTAAAACCGCATGGTAGATTGGTGATGAGCGATCCAACCTGCGAACAACCCATGAATGAAACCCTTCGCAATGATGCGCGCTTAAGAGCATTATGCCTGAGCGGAAGTCTGCCGATAAAAGATTATGTGAAAGCGCTTACCGATGTTGGCTTTGGAACCATTGAGATCAGGGCCCGAAAACCTTACCGTATTCTGGACCCAAAAAATTATCCCACGGATCGGCTTATTTATATAGAATCGATTGAGGTAGCAGCGATAAAAGATCCCATGCCTGAAGACGGCCCCTGTGTATTCACAGGAAAAGCAGCGATCTATTTTGGGGAAGAAGAATATCTGGACGATGGCAATGGACATATCCTTCTGAAGAACCAACCCATAGCCATTTGTGATAAAACAGCTGGCAACCTTGCCGATCTTGAGAGAGATGATATATTTATCAGCGACTCTACCTTCCATTATGATGGAGGAGGTTGTTGTTAGGATGTTCTAAATGTAAACATGAAACCTGTTCTACGACTGTATAACAGGTTTTTTGTTAGGAATAAAACCTGAGCAGCAAAATATTCGTATATAGAAAAAAGGTAATATGACAACCGTATCCAAGACATTCGCAATGATCGCTATCGCTGTTATTTTTCAGCATTGTGCACTATTCTCCGCTGCCGGGTTAACAAGCCAGGGACAACCTACCAAAGAAGTAAGCGGCACTCTCAATTCGATATCCATTTCCGAAGAAATTGTAGATCACAGCAGCTGGGACAAATTATTGAAAAAGTATGTGGACACTAACGGAATGGTGGATTATAAAGGATTTCAGCAAGACGAGAACGCTCTAAATGCATATCTCGAAATGCTATCAAAATCCCAGCCAACAGAGAGTTGGAATGTAGAGGAGTTACTTGCCTATTATATTAATACCTATAATGCCTATACCGTCAAGCTGATCCTGGACAATTACCCCGTGAAAAGTATTAAAGACATTAGCGGCCCGTGGACAAGTGCTATCGTGCCCATTGGAGATAAGACCCTTTCATTAGGCGGTATTGAAAATGGAATACTTCGGAAAATGAACGAACCTAGAATACATTTCGCCATTAATTGCGCATCGATTTCTTGTCCTAAGCTTCTTAACGAAGCCTTCACCGCGTCAAAGATCGAAGACCAGCTGGACCGGGCCACGAAGGAATTCATCAACAGCGATAAGAATGATATCAATGGTTCCAATGCGAAGTTATCCTCCATTTTCGACTGGTACCGAAAAGATTTCATCGTACATGGCGAGGTTGATGTGATATCGTATATCAATAGGTATACTACCCAAAGAATTAATAAAACAGCTTCGATCACATACAAAAACTATAACTGGAACTTAAACGAACAGTAGGCTCTTTTACTATCTTTAGCACATGATTAGTGTTATCATTCCGGTATACAATGAGGAAGGTTCAATTGGGGCCCTGTTGAAACATCTGGACACTTATAGTAAGTCGGGAAAGATAATTGAAGTAATTCTCGTTGATGGAGGAAGTACAGATGAGACTATTCAGCTGGCAAGTTCCTTCAGTAAAAATGGCAGTAAAATACCCATAACAATATGTAAGTCGGAAAAAGGCAGGGCACGACAAATGAACACCGGCGCCGATATAGCCAGGGGTAACATATTATACTTTCTACATGCAGACACCTTCCCTCCGGTTGGGTTTGACGATGCTATACTCTCCCAGGTACGAAAAGGAAATAAGGCCGGCTGTTTCCGTATGAAATTCGACTCAAATCATCCGGTGCTCACCATTTCTCAATACTTCACCCGATTTAACTTCAAGGCTTGTCGCGGTGGTGATCAATCCCTTTTTGTAAGTCGTAATATTTTCGATTCATTAAATGGTTTCAATGAAGAATTCGAAATTTATGAAGACTGTGATTTTATAGGGAGAATTTACGATAGGTATAAATTTACCGTGATCAATGATTATGTTATTACATCGGCCAGAAAATATGCGAAGAACGGCACTTTAAAATTGCAGTATCATTTCGCAATGATCCATATCAAGAAATGGTTAGGAGCCGATGCCGTTGAGCTATCCAGATATTATAATAAAAATATTATTTCTTAAGGCTTCTAACTTTTAGAATCCGGCAGCAGTTTTCTAAACAAGTTCTATAAAACGTACTTTTTAATTTGTTTTACATCAAAAAATCCTACAATTCTCAACCAAAAACACTCCAGAAACCACATTTTATCTCAAAAAAATTACACTTTATCTATTATATGTTGTGTTTCATCGTTTTACGTAAGAATTATTTGTTGGAAAGCAGAGGTTTGCCTTAAGTTTGTTTTGTAGGATTTTTCGTATAAATAAGAATTTCGTTTAAGCGAAACATCGTATAAAATATTCTGAATAAATTGATATGAACCCATTAATGGTGCAGAACACGACCCTGTTTTAGGTAATGTCAGGGAATCATTAGTGTTGTTGTTTTTTGGGAAAAAGCTGTTTCGCCAGGAGTGAAACAGCTTTTTATATTTTATCAATCTGTGGAGTAGTAATATTGTACCACCAACCCAGCCGGTTTGTTCTGAGGAGTAAACCGGTCGTTATCCTCCCCTCCTGCCCTATCGTGCTCTATAAACCACTTCCAGATATAACCTCCGGAAAACCAACTTTCACTCCAAATTTCTTCGTAAAGTGCTGTGAGCAGATTAGCCTGGGCTTCAAGATTGACATTCTGTTCTTTTCTACTTGTGTGCCATGGTTCTTTTCCAGAATGATCCACACTGCGGTAACCGTATTCTGTAAATAGAATTTTCCTGTTATTAGCTTCTGAAACTGCTTTCAATTCCTGCTTCCAGCGTTGCCACCCCTTTCGGGCCTCTGGAATAGTAGGAGTAGCACTTTCCGAAATAGGAAAGTAAGCATCCACTCCAATAAAATCTAATTGTTCCCAAAATGGGACACGTTTGTATTCATCCCAATTAGCAGCATAGGTTATTTTTCCCTTGTAGACCTTTTTAATTTCCTGTATAAGCTCGTTCCAGTATTGGGGCCTGTGGACAATAAACTGCTCCAGTTCGGTACCAATGCAGAAAATTTCCACTTTCGCATTTTCCGCGAGGGAGGCATATTCTAGAATAAATTTCGAATAGGAAACTTCCAGCTCTTTCCATTTTTCTTCAGATTCCATCTTTAAATAACCTGTGAATTCTCCCCGCCAAATCCAAATCTGTGGTTTTAGCATTACCTTGATATTATTTTGATGCAACATTTGGATATACTGAAGCGCACCGTCCCGTGTCTCCCCAAACCATTGCCGTTCTGTATTGTAGATGATCTCAGGATTATTGAGGCTCCTAATAAACCCAAACGGCATAACTGCAGCATGATTTGCCTGGTGTTTAATAACAGGGTCTATATGTTGCTGATCCACAGGATTGCGGGACGCAACAAAACTAACTCCGTTGATCTTTGAACTTTGGGATGTACAAGATTGTACTAAGAAGCAAAAAAATAGAAGCGAAATTAGTTTCAGAAATGATGTGTTCATACACAGCTCAAAATACTAATTAAATTCGAGCTAAAATCTTAAATATTTTGATCCTGGAAAGTTGGTGCTTCCGCTGCTTGCCAAAACTCGGGGAATGTTTTGACAAGCGGGAAGACTATTCAACTTATTGAGCGTTCAGGCGCCAATTGTACGGATAATACGATATTTTGGCTCCTGCTGTTATTTTTTCTTTGCGGTATTTGTTAATAAAATCGATCTCGGTGGACTGGTCATCGACGAAATCTTCCTTATACCATTTGAAGATCTCAGATAGTACCAAACTGTTTTCAGATACCTTAATGAAAGAACTATTGTTTATGGCTTTTATTGTTTGTTGTTCCAGTAAATACTCCAAATTATCCGGGGTATATGCCTTTGGAATAATAGGCGGGCAACCCATAGCTCCACAAACCAGGACAAAGTGAAATCTTGCATCTTTGTATTTTTTACGCAATATTTCATTCTCTATCTCATTTAACGTAATGTTCGTCCCGGCTAGCATATAAGATGTCTTGTCGAAAAATCCATTCACATCAAGAGGGGAGTTTAGCGGGTAATGATCTGTAATGCCTTTAATCACACTCAGGTTATAAGCGTTTATCCAAAATGCCTGGTATTCTTTTTTATTGGAAGGACTAACCTTTACCCTGGCCGCCAAAGACATAAGCTCGTTCAACTGTGCAGGATCGCTGTGAATCCCTTTATAGTCTACCTTGCCTCCTTTTACATTTTGAGATAAAAACTTGTTGGCTTGTTGGAAGAAAGCATTGGTTTCCTGCCCTGGCAACTGTGTAGGTCCCAGGCTTATCATCAGAATTATAAAAAGAGAATATTTGCTCATTAAATGAAAGTAATAAGGCATAAGTCGGTCATCCCCAGGTAGTGCTTACAGGCAAAATGATAAACTTTCACCAGCTCTGGAAAATTGTTTTATGGGTTAGGTAAGTAAATATGTTTGTAATGTTTGTAACTTTAAATACGACACAGTACTAAGTAATCTCAATTTATGGAACATATCGTTATTATTGGTAATGGCATTTCGGGAGTTACCGCCGCCCGGCACATTCGCAAATTGAGCAACAATCGCATAACGATAGTTTCGGCCGAAACGGATCATTTCTTTTCACGTACAGCCCTGATGTATATCTATATGGGACATATGAAATACGAGCACACCAAACCTTATGAAGACTGGTTTTGGAGTAAGAATCGTATCGATCTTAAGAGAGCTTATGTACAGCAGGTGGATTATAAGTCTAAAAGTTTAATTCTCGAAAAGGGTGAAACGCTCAGCTATGATAAACTAATTCTCGCTGTTGGGTCCAAATCGAATAAATTTGGCTGGCCGGGACAGGATCTGGATGGTGTACAGGGGCTGTATTCGTTTCAAGACCTGCAAAATCTAGAGAAAAACGCTCCAAACAACAAACTTTGCAAACGTGCTGTTATAGTAGGTGGTGGCCTTATTGGGATCGAATTAGCCGAAATGCTACACACCCGTGATATCCCTGTAACTTTCCTCGTACGTGAAACAAGTTTCTGGAATGGTGTGCTTCCCAGTGGGGAAAGTGAAATGATCAATCGTCATATACGAAATCACCATATAGACCTCCGGCTTGGGGTGAATCTAAAAGAGATCCTGGCCGATGATAAGGGTAGGGCACGGGCCGTAGTAATCCCCGAGACTAACGAGGAGATCGCTTGCGATCTGGTAGGCTTAACTGCCGGGGTGAGTCCTAATATAGATTTTTTGAAGGACAGCGGCATAGAACTAGGCAGGGGAATAAAGGTGAATCGCTTTCTGGAAACCAACATAGAAGGGATATATGCCATAGGGGATTGCGCAGAACAACACGAACCTATAGGTAACCGTCGTAATATAGAGGCTGTTTGGTATACGGGAAGAATGATGGGGGAAGCAGTAGCACAAACCATTTGCGATAAAAAGACCCCATATAACCCCGGACATTGGTTTAATAGCGCGAAATTCTTCGATATAGAATATCAAACCTATGGCTGGGTGAACAGTGATAATCGCATGCCAGAATACGAAGAACATTTTCATTGGATCCATGAGGACGATACAAAATGTATTACCATTGCCACTCATAAGGACAGTGGTAAATTTTTGGGTATTAATACCTTCGGAATTAGAATGCGGCATGAGGTGTTCGACAGATGGTTAACCGAAGGTGTAAGTACAGATCATGTAGTAAGAAACCTGCGTTACGCAAATTTCGACCCGGAATTTTACAAAACTTTCGAACGCCAAATACTTTCAGCGTATACTAATCAAACCGTGAACATCTAAGCTATGGATACCGTACAACGAAATATGAGCCTTACAGGCGAGCCTCCTAAAACGATTAATCGCACGCAGAAGATCGCTACTTTTATCGGGATGTTTGGTCTGGCGATCCTATTGTTGGCAACATTTAATGTAAACTTCCCCAATAAGGCACTATGGCTTGGCATCGCCCTTGTCTCGATCACATCTGGGATAATTCTTTTTGCTAAAGGAGCGTACAGTAACGAATTGGAAGGGATAAAGAACCACGGCGTTTGGTTTAAATCGATTAGTAGCCGAGGGTTCCTCGCCTGGATAACCGGGATCTCATTAACCGGCTTTTATGTAATCTTGTATTTCTATCCTGTTTATTTAGGGCTAAATGCCGAAGGTGAAAATACCGGTATCATTGCACTTTTCGATCCTCTAAGCAGGATACTTAGTGGAAATCCTGCGAGTCAGTGGTTTGTGTATGGCACCTTATATACCATTGCCATCTTTGCCTTTGGGATTAAATTTATTTGGAAATACAGACATAACAGGTACGAAAAGATACGTACCATGAGTGTCATGTTCTTTCAAACCGCGTTTGCCTTTCTCATTCCCGAATTTATGGCCAGGCTTAACGACAGTGAAGCCTACAATCTTCCGTATTACGACCTAAAAAGTATTTGGCCTTTAAACTATTATCTATTTGACAGTTATTCGCTGGACGGCCTCTTGTCCTCAGGGAATCTGGGTCTTTTTATGTTGCTATTCGGTGTGGCGAGTATATTTATAATCACACCCATCTTAACCTACAAATACGGTAAAAGATGGTATTGCAGCTGGGTTTGCGGTTGTGGCGGCCTTGCCGAGACAGCCGGGGATCCTTTCAGGCATTTATCAGATAAAAGTCAGTTTGCATGGAAAGTAGAACGATGGGTGATCCATAGTGTACTGGTCTTTGCCGTGCTCATGACTACTGCATTGGTAAGTACTTACCTGGGGAACGATCCTAATGCATATTGGTTAACCCGGGATGTGTTTCTCATAGGGGTGGCTGTTTTTCTAACCTTGATCTTCGCTGCAATTTGGATCTTTAAAAAGAAGGAATTGCAAAAGGACGCCCGCTATGGTGCGATTGGTTATTTTGTGATCATTATTGGGCTTTTTCTAATTCACTCCTTTAGCGGAAGCAACAATATCTTTTTATTCGAAGCGTCTACGCTTAGACAATGGTACGGCTTCCTTATTGGAGCTGTATTCAGTGGGGTGATAGGAACGGGATTCTACCCCATCTTCGGAAGCAGGGTGTGGTGCAGGTTTGGATGCCCAATGGCAGCGATCCTTGGACTCCAGCAACGCCTTTTTTCAAGGTTCAGAATAACAACTAATGGTGGCCAGTGTATTTCCTGTGGAAATTGTTCTACCTATTGTGAAATGGGAATAGATGTACGAGCCTATGCCCAAAAAGGTGAAAATATTGTACGAGCCAGCTGTGTAGGTTGTGGTATATGTTCGGCGGTTTGTCCTCGTGGCGTATTGAAGCTTGAGAACGGCCCAATGCAAGGCCGGATCGACAGTAACGAGATCCTGCTAGGGAACGACGTAGACCTGATGACACTGGTTAACAAGAACTAATCCACCTTTACAAAAACCGGTGCCTGCTGAAATCGGTATTCGGTTCCGGTAAGTATCTGGGTCTCCTTAGTTTCCCAGTTTACCAATTGCAGGTGATATTGCTTCCCTTCAGAATCGAACACCTCGATAGCTAACCATTTCCCATCTGGGCTCCATTCGTGCCAACCCTGATATAAACTATCCTGCGGAAATAATTCCCGTTTCCCACTTCCATCCGGCGCGATGGCGAATAAGGAAGATTTCCCACCCTGCTTGGAGTTATACGAGATAAAGTTTTCGGTTGGATGCCATCTGGGTGGTCCGGCGTGATAATTATACCACTTTGCGGTTGTATCATTTGCAGGATAGTGTGTGAGTTGCTTCAAATCACTGCCATCTGCATTCATTAGGTATAATTCGTCCACATAGCCTATATCTTTCTTAAAAGGTTTATCGGCACCCCTGAAAACTATTTGAGATCCATCAGGAGAGAAATGCGGATCACTGATATAAGCTAAATCAGGCTTGAGCTTATTGAGTATTTTACCTTTCTTGTCGATAATATAGAAGGCGGTGTCCACAGTTCTGTGGGGCCTAACGATAAGCTCGTTGCCATCGTACCTGGATCCTATCCAACTATCGGCCAGTCGAAAATTAGTAACTTTTTCGTAGGCAGACCCTTCGGCATCCGTACGGTATAAAAAGTAAATCCTATGAGTAGTGTCCTTGTCGGATATAACATACAGATCGGATCCCGCGGCATTATAGGTCCACTCCACCCCATCGAATTGGGTGATATTCTTAGAATTCCCGCCATCCATATCCATTACAAACACATCATAATTATCGATGGCCGTATCCGATAGCACATTGTAAGCGATCTTAAAGACATCCTTTTTCTCAGAAATAGCTTTCTGATCATTTTTCTTATCTGCACAATTAATAAATGACATTCCAATAATTAGAGTGATAATGTATTTCATAATCTCAATTTTAGGTTCAATTATCTCCAAATTCCAATGATAAAGCCTATCAAGCTAAAATATACAACAATATAGCCACCGTTTATCAATATATATTTTAGGGATTTCAGTTCAAACAAGGCTATAACTGTAAAGACCATAGCCGAAAAACCAAAACCGGTTAAAAAGCCGGCTGTGAGCCCCCAACTCCAATTGGTTTGGATATCCCCAAGGAAAAAGGCCATGTTGTAGCTTATAACGAGGGCAAGGAGAAAGCTGACAGTGTACATTTTACCCATGTTCACATTTTTAAACTTTTCGTCTGTAAGGCCGTTCTCTGTTTTCCAGGTATTGTAAAATAATGCTGGTGAATACCACAATGCGCCTAAAGCGAGGTTTAAAAAAGCCGAGGAAAGGACTGCCCAATGATTGATTACAAGATTTTCCATCACAATTTGTTTTATACAAACAAAAGTATTGGCTTAGCGCTCAACCGGATTGTAAAAAATTTACCTTATTGGGATATAATGGGCCCATTCACCTTGATCAACCATATATTTTTCCGGGTTTAAGCCGGAGAACTCCTGAAAATCCTTGATAAAATGTGCCTGATCGTAATAACCACATCCCACCGCGATCTTTATCCAATCGATATCTTCCTTGCTGTGAATTGCTTGTAAGATCTCATTGAAACGAACAATCTTGTGGAATTGCTTTGGAGTTAATCCTACATATTTTTTAAACAGGTGAATGAATTGCTTCTGAGAATAGCCGGATCGTTTTGCAATATTGTTGAGGTTAACCAAATCCGGGGCCGCCTGAATTTCCTTCACAAAGTGCCTGATGATCTCTTCTGAAAAGGATACATCTGTAAGTATAGACAATAACCAGGAAGAAGCAAACCGGATCTTTAGATCGCCCGTATTGATGCTCATTAACTCCTTCCGAAGTTGTAAAACACTATCACCAAAAATTTCGGTGGCAGGCAGCACCTTATTATTTAAATGATGTAATGATCGGTTGATAAAAGGATAGTTGAAACCCGGTTTGAAAGTGATCACCATCATTTCAGAATCGAATCCACTGCTTATGGTAAGATACCGGCTATGCATGCCCGAAAACCAGGCGATCTCACATGGTTGTTTTACCTTAAGCGTATCATTATGGTAAATAAACTTAGGTTCATCCCCGAAATCGATTATGAGATTAGTAGTGCAATCGGGCAGAAAGCGATCCTTGTCATGCTCTGGTTTATAGCCTTTGTAATACACGATACCCTGAATATACGTGTCCAGAGGTTCTTCGGGAATCTTGTTTATAAAATCCATGGTTATATTAGAAAACGCTTATATAAGATGAACGTTAGGATTACAAATTTAAAACGTCTACCCTATCAGTAAATTTAATCATATTTTTGCTGGGACAGCCATCGCATATGACCGTAATAAAAGTAATTATTCCTGTATTTAATGAGGCAGATTCCATCGGAAAAGTTATACAGGATATCCCGAATACTGTTTCTGAAATTATTGTGGTTAACAATGGATCTACAGACGCGACGGTAGAAGTTGCCACCAAAGCCGGGGTTACTGTGCTTACTGAAGAACGCCGCGGATACGGTTATGCTTGTTTGAAAGGTATAGAACATCTTTCTAAAAACCAGCAACCACCGGATATCTTGGTCTTTCTGGATGGCGATTACAGTGATTATCCGGAACAACTAAACACCATTGTTGCACCCATCATAGAAGAGGATATCGATCTGGTGATAGGTGCACGTGTAAAAGAACTCAGGGAAGCCGGCGCTATGACGGGGCCGCAGATCTTTGGCAATTGGCTTGCTACCCAATTGATGCGCCTGTTCTTCGGGTCGAGCTTTACAGACCTTGGGCCTTTTCGTGCCATTAAGTACAAGAAATTAATGGCGCTTTCCATGGAAGACAAAACCTATGGATGGACCGTTGAGATGCAGTTAAAGGCACTTAAACGAAAATACACTTATAAAGAGGTTCCAGTAAAATATAGAAACCGAATAGGTGTCTCGAAAGTTTCGGGAACCGTAAAAGGTGCTATCTTTGCAGGCGTTAAAATCTTAGTTTGGATCTTTAAATACAGCATTAAAAAATGATACTGGAAACAGTAGTTATGGTTATATATTCTGTCGCTCTCATACTTATCTTTCTGTATGCTTTGGCGCAGCTCAATCTGCTGTTTAACTATTTGAGATCAAGGCGTAGTAATAAGGAGGTTTGCGATAAATTCGACCTGAACAACCCCGAGGAAATTCCCTATGTTACCATCCAGCTTCCGGTATATAACGAGTTCTATGTGATGGAGCGCCTGCTAAATAATATGGGCGAGATCGTTTATCCTAAAGATAAACTGGAAATCCAGGTACTGGACGATTCTACAGACGAGTCCTTCGAAAGAACCGCCCAACACATAAAAAAACTTCAGCAAACAGGTCTCGACATTAAACACGTTACTCGTGAAAATCGGAAGGGCTTTAAGGCCGGTGCATTAAAGGAAGGACTAAAAACAGCCAAAGGTGATTTCATCGCGATCTTCGATGCAGATTTTCTTCCGAAGAAAAATTGGTTACTCAATACCATCCCTTATTTTAAGGATGAAGAGATCGGGGTGGTTCAAACACGTTGGGGCCATATAAACAGAGATTACTCCCTGCTTACAAGAGTTCAGGCATTTGCCCTCGACGCACACTTTACCCTGGAGCAGGTGGGACGCAACAGCAAGGGGCACTTTATCAATTTTAATGGAACTGCCGGTGTGTGGCGCAAAGAATGTATACTTGACGCCGGAAACTGGGAAGGCGATACCCTTACCGAAGATCTAGATCTTAGCTATCGCGCACAGTTGAAAGACTGGAAATTTAAATATCTGGAAGAAGTGGAAACCCCGGCCGAATTACCCGTGGTGATCAGTGCTGCAAGATCTCAGCAATTTAGATGGAACAAAGGTG
>QQUG01000040.1 GCA_008501705.1 Flavobacterium sp. | reverse complement strand
TCACTGTAGCTGAAGTTGAATCATTAGTTCCTGCAGGAGAGCTCGACCCAAACCATATCCATATACCGGGAATATTCGTACAACGAATTTTTAAAGGAGAGCGATACGAAAAAAGAATTGAACAACGAACCGTTAGAACCAGGGAGTAATGGCATTAACTAAAGAACAGATCGCACAGCGAATTGCGAAAGAAGTAAAGGACGGCTATTACGTCAATCTTGGAATTGGCATTCCCACACTTGTGGCGAACTTCGTAAGGGAAGATATAGAAGTAGAATTTCAAAGTGAGAACGGAATCCTGGGAATGGGACCTTTTCCATTTGAAGGAGAAGAGGACCCGGATCTTATCAATGCCGGGAAACAAACTATTACCGCTTTACCCGGGGCCTCCTTTTTCGATTCGGCTTTAAGTTTTTCGATGATCCGTGGGCAGCACGTAGACCTTACCATTTTAGGCGCCATGGAGGTAGCGCAAAATGGCGACATTGCAAACTGGAAGATCCCGGGCAAGATGGTGAAGGGAATGGGAGGAGCCATGGACCTGGTTGCATCTGCCGAAAATATCATTGTGGCTATGATGCATACCAACAGGGCCGGTGAATCCAAATTATTAAAACAATGCAGCCTTCCACTTACCGGAGTGAATTGCGTTAAAAAAATTGTCACTAACCTCGCCGTACTTAAGATAGAGAACAACAAATTTGTCCTTCTTGAGAGGGCGCCCGGTGTTAGTGTAGAGGAAATTAAGAAGGCAACAGACGGAGACCTGGTGGTATCCGGAGATATTTCCGAAATGCAGTTCTAATTAGACCAATTAAGACACAAGGGCGATGTGAAAGCATCGCCTTTTTTGTTGATCAAATGTAGGAAAATACGCAGCAATGATCTTATTATGTTAAAAAATAACGCATTTCAACGATTAAATGTGCTTTACATCGTTATTTTCAAAAAAATGTTCACATATTAGCAATCCCAAATCAAACCAACTAAACCTACTTATGTTAACTATTACTAAAAGCTTAAAGAATACAGTCCGACTTATAAAAAATGTACTGTATGTTGCAAAAAAAGTGTTTTTATTGATGTAGTTTTTTTCAGAGTACTTTACCCCCGAATCTGCAACGATTCAGATAAAGGTAGGCCCGTTCTTTGTGAGGTTAGAACGGGTCTTTTTTTATTCTCATTTTTGAAATATTTAAAGCCCCTTCGGAATGGCATCGATAAGTTTCCTGGTGTACTCACGGGTGGGATTAGCATAGATCTCATCGGCATCGCCCATCTCTTCAATCTTTCCTGAATTCATAACAAGTAATTGATCCGACATATACTTCACCACAGCAAGGTCGTGCGAGATAAAGATATAGGTGAACCCAAAATCCTCCTTGAGTTCGTTAAGTAGATTTAGTACCTGAGCCTGTACAGAAATGTCCAGCGCAGATACAGACTCGTCGCATATTACAAGTTTTGGTCCCAGGGCGATGGTCCTGGCTATTCCTACCCGTTGGCGTTGTCCTCCCGAAAGTTCATGTGGATATCGGTTGTAGTAACTGGCATCCAGTCCCACTCGTTCAAGAAGCTCCCTGGCCCTTTCCTCCCGGTCTTTTTTGGAGTTCCCGATCTTATGCACTTTCATTGGTTCCACAAGGGCCTGCCCAATAGGAAGCCTGGGATTTAATGAGGCAAAAGGGTCCTGGAAGATCAATTGGATCTCCTTTCGCAGGTTGCGCTCCTCACCTTTAGATAGATCGTTCAACCTTCTCCCTCTGTATTTTATAGTCCCCGAAGTAGGCTTGTCCAGTAACATTATCGCCCGGCCCAAAGTAGATTTTCCACAGCCTGATTCGCCTACCAGGCCCAGGGTCTCGCCTTCAAAGACACTAAAACTTACATCGTCTACCGCCCGGGTAACACGTTTTGGCCGAAACCATCCTCCGCTGGAGTAGAATTCCTTCTTAACATTCTTTACTTCCAAAAGTGGTGCCTTGGTATATAAATCCTTGTGTCGAAGGGCACGCTGCTGCGCGGTAATTTCACGGGCCTGGAAATTCTTGTTCTCAAGAGAGGCAATGGTTGGGAGTTTGGCGAGCCGCTTGTCCAACACTGGCCTGGCTGCCAGTAATGCCCTGGTATAAGAGTGTTGAGGTGTTTTGAAGATCTGATATACACTGCCTTGTTCTACTATATCCCCACGGAACATCACCAATACCTTGTCGGCAATTTCGGAAACCAGGCTTAGATCGTGTGAGATAAACAGTAAACTCATCCCGGTTTCCTGTTGCAGGTCTTTTAGAAGCTGCATAATTTCTTTCTGAACGGTAACATCCAGTGCCGTTGTAGGTTCATCGGCAATAAGTAACTTGGGTTTGCAGGCAATGGCCATGGCGATCATTACACGTTGCATTTGCCCTCCGCTAATTTGATGCGGATAGCGGTTATACAGCTCTGCAGGGCGCGGAAGTTTTACCCGTTCAAAGAGTTTCAGGGTTTCTTTTTTTGCTTCGGAATTAGAATACTTGAGATGGTGTTTAAGAATTTCTGAAACCTGGTAGCCGCAACGCAACGACGGATTTAGAGCACTCATGGGCTCCTGAAAGATCATAGCGATCTCTCTTCCTCTTATTTTCTGAAATTCTGAAGGTTTCAGCTGCAGAAGTTCTTTCCCCTGAAATTGAATACTGCCTTCAATATGAGAAGTTTTCTTCGGAAGCAGACCTGCGATGGCAAGAGAGGTAACAGATTTTCCTGAACCGGACTCACCTACAATCCCCAGTATCTCGTTTTCAGAAAGACCAAAGGAAACAGAATGAATAACTTCAACAGCGTTTTTAGCCTTTCCGAAGGAAACCTTAAGATCCTTAACCTCTAACAGGCTTTTTTTATCCATTTCTCAACCTCATTGATCGTCTGTAAAGACAAGTTGTTTACAACGGATCACCAACTTTTACATCACATCGATGTCCCGGTTGTCCATGAGGTGGATTTATCTTGGCTGTGCTTCCCGAATTAGATTGTACAGGAGAGCCACTTCCACTATTGATCACGGGAGAACCTGTACTTTTTTGTACGGGAGGTGAGTTTAAGGGAGCGCCAATAGGGATATCACAACGATGTCCCGGCTGTCCGTGAGCAGGATTTTTAGCGATATTCTCGTTAGTAGCAGGCGTTTTATTTGTGGTTGCATTATTGGTTTCAACCGATGTCTTTTGAGTCGTGCTTTCTTCTTTTTTGGCGTCCTCTCTGCAGGAAATATTCAATGTAAAGCTTAACATCAGCAAGATCCCAAAAGCAAGTTTAACCGTATTTTGATACTTTTTCATAGTTCTTGATTTATTGACTTTGGTAAAACTACAAAAAACAGAACTTTAAACAGAGAGAATCTCATCTTCTTTAAGAATGGGCTCATTGCGTAATCTTAAAAAGATCTGCGCCACGGCAATCGTATCCTTCTCGCAATATTTTATAATGCGATCTATATCGTTTTCCTCATAAAAAACATCGCGAACCTGGCTGCCGTCTATATCGTCTTTAGGAGAAGGGATGCCCAGCACATGGGTCATGAGTTTCAGGGAGGTAAATGTTTTATAGTCCCCAAACTTCCATAATTCAAGGGTGTCCAGATGCGGTACTTCCCATGGTTTTTTTCCGAAGAGATTTAACTTATCGGGAAGTTTCATTTGGTGAATGATCATTCTCCTGGCGATATAAGGGAAGTCGAATTCCTTGCCATTATGGGCACACAAGAGGTGATAAGGCCTGTTGAAATGGGATTGAAGCAAACCGCCAAATTCTTTGAGAATATGTTTTTCATCCCCGTGAAAACTAGTAACGCGAAAGTGTCTAAGGTCATTCTTTATTGAAAAATAACCGGCAGAAATACAAATTATCCTTCCAAATTCGGCCCAGATACCGGCGCGGTCGTAAAATTCTTCGGCCGTGAAATCCTCTTTCCGCTGATACTTCGACTTTAACTCCCATAGTTGTTTGGAGGTTTCATCTAATAGATCGTAAGAAGGGTATTGGGGGACGGTCTCAATATCCAGAAACAATAGGTGTTCAGGATTTATTCGCTGTAACATAGTTGAAGGGAATTTATTGGGGAGCCACCTAAATTTACAAAATTATCAGGAACCTGCCTTTAGCATTTTATAGGCCTCATCGATATATATATCAATGTCTTTGGTAAATACGCCAATACCCTTATTATCGCTTTTACTACGCCCTAATCTCACGATCATAACATTGTCCTCCCTGTTTACTATAACATATTGACCTAAATGTCCGCGCATCATATAGAAAGACTTGCCTTCGGGGCTCGTATAAAACCACCAGCCGTAGCCATACTGTGGACTTTCCTCAAATCTGGGGCGTAGCGATAATGCAACAAAGGAGGAGTCCAGCAATTGTTTTCCCCGCCATTTTCCATGATCTTTGAACAATTTCCCATATCGAGCAAAATCACGTGCATTCCCGGCAACACAACAATATGCTTTTACCATCCCGCCTTCTTCACTGTCCAGTTGCCACGGCGCATCCTTACTGGCGCCTAAAGGTTTCCAGAACGATTCGCTTAAATATTCGTTAAGGGGTTTGCCGGTTGCTTTTTCCAGGACCATGGCCAAAAGCTGAGTATCGCCACTGGCATATTTAAATTTTTGCCCCGGTTCCTCTACTACTTTCAACCCACGGATCACTTTTTTCAGGTCGTCGTCGAAATAAGCCCGGGTAGTGATAGAAAAGGGAGAGTAATAAGCTTCATCCCAATTTGTACCGGAAGCCATGGACGATAGGTCGCCAACCGTAGTGCGGGCAGCCATTCCTTCACTAAATTCGGGAAAGAAATCGGCTACAGGTTGATCCAGCCCTTTCAGGTATCCTTCCATAATCGCCTTCCCCATCATACCCGAAACCATACTTTTTACCATGGAGAACGAATTGGACTGCGAATCTTTTCCATAGCCATCGTAATAGGCCTCATACCAAATACTGTCGTTCTTTATAATGAGATAGGCTACCGTACCAAGCTCGGTATTAGTTTTTTTAAGAACCTCGGTTTCTTCTACCAAATTATAATCTTCATGCTCTGGCCAGGGTTGTATTTCACCTGCCTCTATCACGCTGTTATCGAAGTATTTATAGTCTTCCAGGAAGGCCGTAGAATGTCCGTTAAGATAGATGGTACGTACAGCTTTCAATAAATAATCGGTGTCTGTAATATATAGGACAGCCACTAAAAGAATAATTAGGATTAGCAGCCATTTAAAAAATTTCTTAAGGTATTTCATAGGGGTTTTTAGAATAATTCTCCTTGTTTTATCGGACTTTCATGTTCCAGCAGCCACTTTTTTCGATGCAATCCTCCGGCATAACCCGTAAGCGAACCATCCGATCCAATTATACGGTGGCAGGGAATTATAATAGCGATGGGATTTCTTCCGTTAGCCGAGGCAGCTGCCCGAATTACCTTAGGGTCACCCAAGGTGTTAGCGATCTGCTGATATGTCCTGGTTTTACCAAAATCGACAGTTTGCAGGGTGTTCCATACCTTTTTTTGAAATTCGGTTCCCTGCGGATTCAATTTTAAGCTGAATTGGGTTCGTGATTTACTGAAATATTCTTTCAACTGCTGAACAGCCTCCTCGAGCAATTGAGGCGTCTCATCGACCGACATCATTGGTTTGTCGGTAAATTTTACTTCCGAAATTCCTTGTATATCACCACTTATTTGAAGGGTTCCCAGGGGTGTTTCGAGGCAGGTGATCATCATAGCTACGAATGTACGTATTTTCACGTATTTTCATGGGAATTCCCCGTTTTACAGCTTAAAAGTTAGAATTATAACAATTTTATCTTTAGATTTAGCCCCCCCAAATAATTAAAAATGAGGCTACAACCTACTTTACAGCTACTCATATTATGTTGCTGTGCACCTGTTTTATTTGCACAGAATCCCTCTACCCAGACCGATAGATTGGAAGAACTATTGGATGAAGCCTATACCCAATATTACGAATATGAGTATAAAAAGGCACTGGAATCCTGTTTATCCCTTTTAAACGAGGCCCGTGCAGTTGGTGACGACTACTATATCTTCAGGGCGTATAACAAATTGGGAAGCATTCATAATTCTGTAAAAGACACGGCACATAGCAGGATCTATTTTGAAAAGGCGTTGCAACATGCCCTCGAGATCAAGAGCGACAGCCTTATTTCCTGGGGTTATAACGATCTGGCCAATGTATACGCCGAGGATCCTTCCAGATACTTAAAAACCATAACGCTGTACAAAGAAGGAATTAAAGTGAATCAAAGAGCAGGGTTGGATGACTATGAGAACCTCACCTTATATATGAACATAGGCTGGACCTACCTGGATGTAGAACGACCGGAGGCGGCATTGCCATATCTTCAGAAAACAAAAGAACTAAGCAAACAAAAGAAGCAGCACCCGCTGTTTCTTATTAATCTCGACATATTATTTGGGAGATACTATTTCTATAAAGATCCCGCTTCCTCCGAGGCAATAAGCCTTCTGGAAGATACAGCAGCCAGGGCGGTTAAAGGCAATTACCTGGAACAGGCTGCAACCTCGTATGAGTATCTCGCAAAACTGTATACGAACTCTGGAGACACGGCATTGGCTAATTCGAGTTTACTAAAACAACTCGAATTTAAGGACAGATTACACAAACACCAGATGGAGGCTCAGCTCAACGAAGCCACAGCGAAATTCGAATTACAACAATATCAGAACGATCTTGCAGTGGCCAGGAATGAGCAGATGTATGCAGACAGATTGGTGGCAAAATCTCGTCTTTTAGTGGTAATATTTGCCGTTGCTTTAATAATTCTTTTTAGTGCGCTTATCGTTTTCTACAAATCGCTTAAAGCAAGGAAACGGTTTATTAGCAAGTTACACGATAAGAATATAGAGCTTACCATGGCCAAAGAGAAGGCAGAGAAACTTTCCTTACTGAAAACACAATTCTTTTCTACCGTAAGTCACGAGCTTAGAACGCCGTTGTATGGTGTTATTGGGATATCATCATTACTACTGGACAATAAAAAATTAAATGATCACCGCAATGACCTTCAATCACTGAAATTTTCGGCAGATTACCTGCTTGCGCTCATTAATGATGTGCTTACGCTCAATAAGATTGAAGCCAATGGCATCAGGCTGGAATATAATGCTTTTCACATGGGCACTTTGATGAATAATATCATCCGGTCCTTTGCCTTCGGCCTGGAACAAAACAACAATCAGTTGCATTTACGAATCGATAGCGGCTTACCCGATTCCTTCGTAAGCGATTCGGTACGATTATCACAGATACTAATGAACCTGATTGGGAATGCGGTAAAGTTTAACGAAAATGGAAATATTTGGGTGACCATTCATAATATGAGCGAAACCAAATCCGGTAATTACAAGGTTTACTTTGAAGTTAAAGACGACGGGATTGGAATTCCGAAGGAACAAAAAAATGCGATCTTCGAGGAATTCTCCCAAATGGAAAACAAAAATTACAATTATCAGGGTACCGGCTTAGGATTATCTATTGTTAAGAAACTACTCAGTGTTTTTGATAGTGAAATAAGGCTAGATAGTGAATTAGGTGCCGGAGCGACTTTTTCATTCGAGATAGAAATGGAGGCTGTTACAACATCTGCAGCCGAAGCCCGTGAATTGAGCGATGAAACCTATGAAACCCTTACTGCCGAGGAACATTTCTTCGACAATTTTCATATTCTCGTGGTAGATGACAATAAGATCAACCAAAAGATCACACAGAAAATACTGGAAACGCGTAATTTTCAGTGTTCACTGGCCAATGATGGAGAAGAGGCTATTGCGCTGGCGAGGAAAGGTAAATTTGATCTTATCCTGATGGACATCCATATGCCGCGAATGAGTGGAATAGAAGCAACAAAGGTTATCAGAAAATTCGATCAAAACACACCTATTGTTGCTCTAACAGCTGTTGAGGTTGCCGAAATGCGGAAATCCATCCTGGATTCGGGGATGAATGATATCATCCATAAACCGTATGATGTTTCTCAATTTCTAAATACGCTTTTCAGAAATTTGAGTGCTGCAGTTAAACATAACGAGACGTTTTAACAGCACGCACTATTCAGAGGATTCCTCGTCTTCCTGTTCTGTTTCGGTAAGTTGAATACCCATACGTTTAGCACGTCTTTCCCAATTCTTGCGTGCCTGGACCTGCATATCTTCAATGGTATCGCTCTCGTCCATTATTTCAAGGCCTAACAAGGTTTCAATAATATCTTCCATGGTAACAATACCAATGGTATTACCAAACTCGTCTACCACGAGCGCGATATGGCCTCGCCGTTTAATAAAATTCTCAAATAGCTCTGGTATGGGTTTCTCTGCATCAACAACAAATATATCTCGCCGTATATCGGAGAGAACCTTGTCTCCTTTTTCCTGTACGATCTCTTCAAGGATATCATCCTTTAGCACAAAACCCGTAATATTATGGGTTTTTTCATTGAAGACCGGGATCCTTGAGAATTTCAGGTTGTTGTGGGCCTCATAGAAGTCCTGTAAAGTGGTTTGTTCATCTTCCGAAACCACCACAGGGAAAGGCGTCATTACGTCCTTGGCTTGTACCGACTTAAATATGAGTAAATTCTTAATAACAGCGCTTTCGTTCTCTTCGAAGACACCCTCCTTTTCGGCAGCATCGGTGATAGCCATAAATTCTTCCCTGCTCATATTGCTAACATGAGCCGATTTACCAATTAGCTTGGTGGTAAGCATAAGAAGCCATAATATCCCGGTGTATTTCAGGGGAGCGATTATGAGCTTAAGGCTAATGGCAGTAAAACCACCTAACTTTTTCCAATAAGTTGCACCTATGGTTTTAGGTATGATCTCCGAGACAATAAGGATAAGAAGGGTCATTACGGCAGAGACGATCCCAACTATATTCACTCCCCATATATTTATCTTATAAGGAAGTTTTTCGGCTTCTACCCCTACCAGGATTGCTCCCACTGTGTGAGCTATGGTGTTGATGGTGAGAATAGCGATCAATGGTTTATCGATATCCTTTTTCATCCGGACCAGGGCTTTGGCATATCCATGGCCTTCAGCATCCTTCAGTTTTAAAAAAGTAGGAGTAAAGCTTAATAGAGCTGCTTCCAGAATAGAGCAAAGGAAGGAAAAGAAGATCGAAAGTAATGCGTAGACAATTAAGAGGGTCATTCGGTCTGAATTTCCTGCAAGTTATAATTTTACTGAAACTCCCTGTTCGAATTCCAGCAAAAATTTATCGTTTCGTCAGCGAATCAGGAGATTAACTTTACCACATCTTTCGCGAAATAACTGGCAATTATATTCGCCCCGGCACGCTTTATAGCAGTAATTTGTTCCAGCATGACACTGTTGTGATCCAGCCAGCCTTTTTCGGCTGCCGCCTTCAGCATGGCGTACTCTCCGCTTACCTGGTACACAGCTAATGGTACATCAATAGCATCTTTTACCTCTCTTACTATGTCCAGGTAACACAATCCTGGTTTCACCATCACTATATCGGCTCCTTCTTCAATATCCATGAGGGTTTCCTTTATAGCTTCGTGGCGATTTGCCGGATCCATCTGATAGGTTTTTTTGTCTCCAAAGCCCGGCGCCGAATCCAAAGCGTCCCGAAACGGGCCATAGAATGCCGATGCATATTTAGCGCTATAGCTCATGATCCCTGTTTCGTGGAATCCTTCGTCTTCAAGTAATGTTCTAATTTCGAACACCCGCCCATCCATCATATCGCTGGGCGCAACAAAATTGGCACCAGCAATGGCATGAGACAAGGACATTTCGGCCAGGATGGCGTTGGTATCATCGTTAATTATCTTTCCTTCGGAAACAATTCCGTCGTGACCATAGTTAGAATAGGGGTCCAGAGCAACATCGGTCATTACCAGCATCTCAGGTACCGCATTTTTCACGGATTTTATGGCGCGTTGCATTAATCCGTTCTTATTTAAAGCTTCCTTTCCCGTGTTATCCTTGAGTTCATCGGCTACTTTTACAAAAAGCAGAACGGCTTTTAGCCCCATCGACCAGAGCGTCTTCGCCTCTTTGTCCAGAAGGTCCAGGCTATATCGGAAATAGCCCGGCATAGAAGAAATTTCTTCCTTTACACCCTTCCCTTCCACCACAAAAAGCGGTACCAGAAAATCATCCGGGGAAATTATGGTTTCTCTCACAAGGCTTCTAATGGCTTCTGAACTGCGTAATCTTCTATTTCTGTTTAAAGGATACATATATCATTAATTTAGACCCATTCTCTGGGATTTTGTAAAACTTTGATCAATTTTTCCTCTTCGCTACCCGGTTTGGGATGATGGTCGTATCGCCACTGTACATGTGGCGGGAGGCTCATTAAGATACTTTCAATTCTTCCGTTGGTTTTAAGTCCGAACAAAGTCCCCTTATCATGAACCAGGTTAAATTCTACATAGCGGCCCCTCCTAATTTCCTGCCAGTTCCTGTGGTCATCATTAAATGGGATAACCTTTCTGCTCTCTACAATTGGAACATAAGCATCGAGAAAGCTATCGCCAACATCGGTTACAAAATCGAACCATTGCTGCATAGACATTTGAGGGGTTTCCTTGAGATAATCGAAAAACAATCCGCCGATCCCCCTAGCCTCTTTCCGGTGACTATTATAAAAGTACTCGTCGCATCGCTTCTTATAATTACTATAGAATTGCGGGTCATGCCTATCGCAGGCATCTTTGCAAACCTGGTGAAAATGGGTGGCGTCTTCCTGGAACAGGTAATACGGAGTTAGGTCCTGTCCTCCGCCAAACCAACTAGTTACTACTTCTCCCTGCTCGTTGTACAGCTCAAAATATCTCCAGTTGGCATGAACTGTGGGAACGAAAGGATTTTTTGGGTGTAGGACAAGGCTGAGTCCAGAGGCAAAGAAATTGGCATCGGTCACCCCGAAATATTGTTGCATACTTTCAGGTAGTGTTCCGTGTACTTCGCTAATATTCACTCCACCTTTTTCGAAAACGGCTCCATTTTCGATAACTCTGGTTTTTCCACCACCACCTTCAGGTCGTTGCCATTTGTCTTCCTGGAATTTGCCCAAACCGTCTATTTGCTCCAGACGGCTAGTGATGGTGTTTTGTAAATTCCGGATATAAGCTACAAATTCTTCTTTCATTTTTTTTCTGAAGGGTAGATAATCTTTACGGTTTCGGTAGTAGCAGCAGTAACAGAAAGTGGCAGCACGAGGATGATTCCAAGGACCGGGATCAATAACATAAGCATGAATATCATTCCGTTACCAATGGCCAGACCCCTGTGGTCACTCACAAAACGCACACTTTTTGAATACCCGTAATGACGTTCCAGGGTATAATCCATATTTCCGAAGCCTGCATAGTAAGATTGTACAAGGAAAAGCAGAATAGAGGAGATAAAACCAATAACCGGGATGAAACTAATTATAAAAATAGGAATGGACAGGAAGAGTTCCATGAGAAGATTTCTTCCATTTACCTTGATCCCCCGCCAAAGTTGGGAAATGAAGGAAGTATTCCTGTGCTCCCGTGTGGTACCCATTAAATGCGCCTCTATCTTCTCGGACACAGGACTCATAAAGGGGGCGCTAAGCGCCATTATAATATGTTTATACAATATAAGTCCCAATGCAACGATCGCTATTCCCCCTACAATATTGCTTATGGTTCTAAAAGTTTCTGCACCCCACTCCCATACCCAGGCCTTTGAGATCAGACTGCCAATATTGTCTGATAATCCATAGGCAGAGAATCCAATCAATATGGCAGTTATAAAACTAATTAGCATAGGAATACCAAAATATTTCCATAGGCCAAGTGTACTAATTAGCTTTAGTGTGCCACTATAAGCACGTATACCACGAATGATATTTTTGAACATTTAATCTGAAATATAAACCAGCTTGTTCTGGCAGTTATTAATATCTTCGATTTTCTCAATTTTTACTGAATTTTCCATCATTTTGTGCAAAAATTCGATCATTTTGTCTTTTTTTTTGGCAAAATGACTTAAAAACACCATTCTTCCAATGGCATTATTATGATAATCCATTGCCTCGTCCAGTGATTCGTTTTGAGTCACTTTTTCGTACATATTTGTCACTTTTTGAGCCCAATTCGTCGTTTTTTCAACATTTTTAAGTCTTTTTTGGCAAAAAATGCAAATTTCGAGGTTCCAAAGCGCATGACGGAATGCGTTTTCTTTTCCGTTGGTGTGATGGCGTTTCCCAAACAGTTCGTTACACACTTTCAACGTTGTTTTTGAGGCTCTGAGGGTTGGAAAAACAAGAAGAGGATTTTTCAGAAATAAAATTCCAAACCGGAATAATTGTCTGCCGTTCATCTTGAGTATTCTGTTCCATAAGTTCATTCGCTCAAATTGGAATATTCTTTCACCGCCTCTACAAACGCCCCGGCATTTTCAACGGGAATGTTTGGTAGGATACCATGACCTAAATTTACGATATAGCGATCTTTTCCAAATTCGTCTATCATCTGTTTTACCATTTTCTTGATCTCGGAAGGTGGGCTTAGCAATCTTGAGGGATCGAAATTCCCTTGCAGCGTTATATTTCCACCAGTGAGATATCTTGCATTCCTGGCAGAACAGGTCCAGTCTATTCCCAGGGCAGAGGCTCCACTTTTAGCCATGGTATCCAGGGCAAACCAGCAACCTTTTCCAAAAGCGATCACATGTGTTTCGTCTTTTAAAGCATCGATGATCTGCTGAATGTATTTCCAGCTAAATTCCTGGTAATCTACCGGAGAAAGCATGCCTCCCCAGCTATCGAAGATCTGCACGGCGTTAACACCAGCCTTAACTTTTTGTTTCAGGTAGGCTATGGTAGTGTCTGTGATCTTCTGCAGCAACAGGTGAGCCGCATCAGGCTGTGTAAAGCAAAACTCCTTTGCCATTGCAAAATTTTTCGATCCCTGTCCTTCCACACAATAGCATAGGATGGTCCATGGACTTCCCGCAAAACCTATCAGTGGGATCTCATCATCTAATTTTTCTTTGGTCATTTTAATGGCATCCATTACATAACCAAGGCTTTCGTCTATATCCGGAACGATCACTCGATCCAGGTCCTTTGCTTCACGAATTGGGTCTGGCAACCACGGGCCTACGCCCACTTTCATCTCCACATCTATATTCATTGCCTGCGGGATTACCAGAATATCGCTAAACAAGATGGCGGCGTCCATTCCATATCGACGGATGGGTTGCACGGTGATCTCACTTGCCAATTCCGGGGTACGGCAGCGCGTGAAGAAATCGTATTTAGCCTTAATCTGCATAAATTCCGGCAGGTATCGTCCGGCTTGTCTCATCATCCATACCGGAGGCCTATCTACGGCTTCCCCTTTTAAGGCTCTTAGAAATAAATCGTTCTTAATCATTTGAGTGTAAGATTTTCACTGTTTTTGCGATCACACTTTCTACAGTCGTGCTATTAGCAATGTATATGTTTTGGGTATGTTTTTTTGCTTCTGAAGCGGTAGTATGTCCTATACAGATTGCTGTTGAATCTCCAATTGTATTGAGAGTTGTAAAACTCATTACTCCACTGGGGCTAAAAAACATGATTCCGTCGTATTTTCGGTCAATTTTCACTGGTTTTAGTTCAGTTTTGTACGTTTTTATCTCAAAAAGTTCGTTTTTTGTGTTTTTTAGTCCTTCCGGAATTTCATCTCTCCGGGACGTTCCACAGAAGAAATGAAATTGTTCATTTTTGTATGAAAAATTTAAAAAATCGACCAATTCTGAGCCATAATTAAACGTTTTTGCCACATTTTGGCCTAATTCCTTTAATTTTTTAGCTGTTTTTTCCCCAACGACAAATACCCTTTCAATTGATGCCATTTCCGGGTTATTTTTAAATATAATATCGACAGCATTACTACTGCTGAAAATCGCATTTTTAATCTGTCCTGGCATTTGAAAATCCAGTGGTGTGATCTTGATGGCATCGTAGTCCACGAACGAGAGCCCCGAATTTAACAACAATTCCTTTTGAGGCGCGGTTAATCGCCTTGTGGATAATACAGATCTCACTGCGATTCCTTTATGGTGTTCATTAGCTCGGTACCTCCATTAGCCAGCATTTCTCTAGCGAAGGCGGCACCACAACCTTTATACTTTTTAATTTCGATCTCTTTTTCCATTCTAAGTGCTGTGCTTCCATCCAGTGACAAAAGAGCAGCTTTAAAGCAAATCTGGCTATCTTCAATAATTGCGATCGCTCCAATAGGCGCGGTGCAACCGCCTTCCAGCACCTGCAGAAATTCGCGTTCTATCTCGGTACATATTGCCGATGGATCATGATTGAGCTGGCAGGTTGCATCAATATGTTGAATATCAGCCTGTCGTGCCACCACTACCATGGCTCCCTGGGCCGGTGCAGGGATCATCCAGTCAAGTAGTTTATAATTTTCCGGCAATTTATCGATCCGTTCCAGACCGGCTTTGGCGAAAACCGCTCCCTGCCAGTCGCTATCCACGAGTTTTTGCAACCTCGTGTTTACGTTGCCACGTAAACCCACCACTTTGTGGTGGGGATAGCGACTAAGCCATTGCGCTTTCCTGCGCAGGCTTCCTGTCGCTACGGTGCAGTTATCTTCCGGGTTAAAATCACCGTTGGTAACGAGTATATCGTCCGGAGCCGCGCGTTCCAGCACTGCAGTTTGAACGATTCCTTTGGGTAATAAGGTAGGGACGTCCTTCATGCTATGTACCGCAATGTCTACCGTTCCGTTAAGCATGGCTATATCCAGTGTTTTTGTAAAGATACCGGTGATCCCTAATTCGTAAAGTGGTTGGTCCAGCTTGAGATCGCCCGTAGATTTTACTGGGATAAGTTCTGCTTTGTGACCTAAAAGTTCGAGTTTATCCTTAACCGTATTGGCCTGCCATAGCGCTAGTTCACTATCGCGTGTTCCTATTCGAATTGGCTTGCTCACAGCTCGTTTTTTGGAAGTTGAAAGACTTGCTTAATAAGCGCAATACCTTCCTGGGTGTCTACGTTGTTGTTCTTCAGGTGATTCGCAAAGTGGGTGGTGATCTTATGGATGATCCTGTCGCCTATGATCGCGGCCTGTTCTTCGTTGAAATCGTTATTCTTTCTGCGCTGATTATCGATCTCTCCTTCCTTGATCTCGGCGAGTTTCAGCTTTAAGGCCTTTAAAGTTGGGGCAAACCTGCGGTTTTCGGCCCAGGCGTTAAATTCATTCTCAATTTCGGCAATGATCTTTTCGGCCAGCGGAATTTGTGATTGCCGGTGTGCCAGGGTACTGTCTGTAACTTTTGCAAGTTCATCCAGATGCACCAGGCTAACGAATTCGTTTTCTAAAACATCGACAGATACATTCTTCGGGATGGAAAGATCCAGTATCAATAATGGTTTCTTCAGGTAAAGCAACTCTTTATTGATAGTAGGTTTCTGAGCTCCTGTAGCCACAATAAGAACATCTGCCTGGCATATTTCGCTTTCAATATTGGAGTAATCCTTGACTACAAGATTAAATTTCCCGGCTACCTCTTCGGCTTTAACCTTTGTTCGGTTAATGAGGGTGATATGTTCGTTTCGGGTATGTTTTATCAGATTTTCGCAAGTATTCCTACCAATTTTCCCAATTCCGAAGAGTAGAATATTTTTTTCTGAAATATAAGGCACACGCGCCATGATATATTGCACGGCAGCAAAACTAACCGAAGTCGCACCCGTAGAAAGTTCGGTTTCATTCTTTATACGCTTACTCGCCTGTATAACGGCATTCCCTAGCCGCTCCATATAGGCATTGAGCATTCCTAATTTCTTAGATTGTTTTAAGCCGCGGCGCAGCTGACTAATAATCTCAAAATCACCCAGAATCTGACTGTCTAGGCCTGTTGCCACCCTAAACAGGTGTGATACTGCAGCTTTATTTTTATGGACGTATGCTACTTTTTCAAATTCTTCTACGGTTCCATTAGTGTAATTACATAGAAGTTTTATTAGCTGAAAAGGATGTGATGCAATCCCGTATAATTCGGTGCGATTGCAAGTAGAGACTACCGTAAGCGACTTTATGCCATTATCTCTGGCCTGTTCTAAAATGGCAGTTTGTGCCTCCTGTGTTACGCTAAAATGCCCGCGTGTTTCAGCATCGGCCTTCTGATAATTGAGTCCGATGGCATAAAAACTTTCTTCTCTACTCGCGGAGCCGTTAAGATTTCCGTTCACTTTCATACCTGAACGGCAAAAGTAACAACATCGCTTACTAAAAAATAACGCCAGAAGCATCATTTATGTCGAAACCTGTTAATTTGTAATAAAAAATGACATAAATCAGCTAAATCCCCTAAATTTGCCTATTGCCATCGCACTTTTAGCGTTATTATATAGAATTATTCTAAATAAGATATTGATAAAGAAATAGCAATCATGGTAGAAAATGTCGCTCAAAGCATTTACGATGAAACAGTAGTGGATTCTAATGTTTTCGTACTTAAATTTATAAACGAAACTACCGAGAACAGTTTTTTCAAAAGGGAGGTTAGTTCGAGTTTCATTCAGTTTCATTTTTGTGTAAAAGGCTCGGCCTCATTTAGTTTTAACAACGGAAATTACCGTTTGCCGATTATGGATGAGACCTCTTTACTTCTATACAATCCGCAAAGAGATCTGCCTATTGAAGTATCTGTTAGTCCGCGTTCTTGGGTTGTTTCGTTATTGCTTCCCATAAATAGCTTCCATGCGTTGTTCTCCCGTGATGCCGAATACATCTCCTTCCTAAGCGATGAGAACAAGGACCGGAAGTATTATAAGGATATGCCAATCACCCCCTCAATGGCGATCATCCTTAACCAATTGCTCAATTTTAATCTACACCCCTCGGTAAAACCACTGTATTTTAAGGCTAAAACTTATGAACTGCTCAGCCTGTATTTTAATCGACCGGCCAACATGGACATTGAACAGTGTCCGTTCCTGGTAGATGAGGACAATGTGATGAAGATTAAACGAGCCAAGGAGATTATTCTAAAACGAATGGCCGAGCCTCCCAGTTTGCAGCAATTAGCAGATGAGGTGCAACTACCTATTAACAGGCTGAAGGAAGGATTTAAACAGGTTTATGGAGATACGGTTTTTGGTTTCCTTTTCGACTACAAAATGGAATACGCCAGGCAATTACTGGCGTCCGGATCGTACAATGTAAATGAAGTGGGCTTAAAGGTAGGGTATAGCACCGCAAGTCATTTTATCGCCGCTTTCAAAAAGAAGTATGGCACTACCCCAAAGCGTTTCGTAATGGCGCTCACCCGTTAAAGAATATGAGTGCCCGGATGGTTTCCTTTATACTTTTATAACGTTAATCTACTCCTAAAGGCTATTGTCTTTCTGGATTATGAGGTATTTTTGTTTTAAAATCCAGGTCGGATACCCATCTCGTCGCACTACTAGAACGATAATTCGTCCTCTTTAAAAAATTAATGAAATCAATTTGATGAAAGGAGTTCTACTTGTAAATTTAGGCTCACCGGACAGTACAGACCCTAAAGATGTAAAGAAATATCTAGATGAATTTTTAATGGATCCCCGAGTGATCGATGTCCCAAAATGGGCGCGTATTCTGCTTGTTCGAGGGATAATTCTCAACACCAGGCCGAAGAAATCGGCCGAAGCCTACAAGAAGATCTGGTGGGAAGAGGGCTCTCCGCTCATTGTTATTTCGGAGCGACTTCAGAAAAAAATTCAGAAAAAAATAAATATACCAGTATCCCTGGCTATGCGTTATGGGAGCATGACCTTAAAGAAGGGACTACAGGAACTGGCAGACCAGGGGGTTACCGAAGTACTCGTCATCCCGCTATATCCGCAATTTGCCATGGCTACTACCGAAACGATCAATGTAAAGGTAGATGAACTTCAGAAAGAATTCTTCCCACAACTAGAGATCACATCCTTACCTGCTTTCTATAATAAACCTGATTATATCGAAGTGCTTTCGCGCAGCATAGCCGAATCTTTGAAAGGGCAAGATTTTGAACATTTGTTGTTTAGTTATCACGGAGTTCCGGAAAGGCACATCAGGAAAAGTGATATTACAGGCAAACACTGCAAAATAGATGATGTTTGCTGTATTACCCCATCGGAGGCACACCGGTTTTGTTACCGTCACCAATGCTATGAAACCACACGAATGGTTGCCGAAAGCCTTCAACTAAAAGAAGGAACCTATTCTACTAGTTTTCAATCGCGCTTGGGTTTCGATCCGTGGCTTCAACCCTATACAGACCGCACCATAGAACGCATGGGTAAATCCGGGATCAGGAAAATGGCCATTGTAACTCCCGCTTTTGTGAGCGATTGCCTGGAAACGCTCGAAGAGATCGCTATGGAAGGAGAGGAGATCTTTCACGAAGTGGGCGGAGAAGAATTTACTACTGTTCCTTGTCTGAACGATAGGGACGATTTTGCCGATATCTTGGCCAATTGGATTGAGAAATGGCGTATCACAGATTTAAAAACGGCGATTGCCTAAATGAATAGGAAGCGATCAGCCGATCTCGGCACCAAGCCTATTAGTAAGCTGCTCATACAGCAGGCTGTGCCTGCATCTATCGGGATTCTTGTTATGTCTCTCAACATGATCGTGGACACGATATTTGTTGGGCGATGGATCGGCCCATTGGCGATTTCGGCCATTACTGTGGTGATACCCGTAACCTTTTTTATTGGGGCCATTGGTCTGGCGGTTGGAATTGGAGGAAGCTCGGTACTTTCGAGAGCCCTGGGAGCAGGAAATCACGAAAAAGCACTGAGGGTCTTCGGTAATCAAACTACTATTACCTTTTTAACATCGGCTGTACTGGCCATACTGGGCCTCGTCTTTCAGTACCAACTTATCAATTTTTTTGGGGCCGACGATTCGTTCAGGGAATTGGCACTTATCTATTATCGCATCGTACTATACGGGATCGTCATGCTGGCTATGTGCATGATGGGTAACAACGTGATTCGGGCCGAAGGAAAACCTAAATTTGCGATGTATGCCATGATGCTGCCCGCCATTGGAAATATATTCATGGACTGGATCTTTATAAAAGTATTCGATATGGGCATGGCAGGTGCTGCCTGGGCAACTTTTGTGAGCTATGCGGTTTGCTTCGCTTTTATCCTTTGGTTTTTTATCGTGAAAAGCGAATTACGTTTAAAATGGCAAAGTTTTATTCTGAAGCGTAAGATTGTAAACGAGATCAATGCCCTTAGTTTTGTAACATTAGCAAGGCAGGGCACGATCGCTGTGCTTACCATATTGTTGAACAATATACTCATAAGATATGGGGATTCTCTGGATATAGCCGTATATGGCATTATAAGCAGGATGCTCATGTTTGCCTTATTCCCTGTGATAGGTGTAAACCAGGGCTTTTTGCCTATTGCCGGCTACAATTACGGAGCGAAAAAGTTTGGCAGGGTAAGAGAATCCATCAATACCTCTATAAAATATTCGGGCTTTTTTGCCTTACTTATCTTCGCCATTATCATGTTGTTTCCTACCCAGATAGTTTCTATCTTCATTAGTAATTCTTCCTCTCTGGATGCTTCAACCCTGGCAAATAATGAAGAGATCCTGAGAAGAACACCTTCCGCGTTAAGATGGGTATTTGCCGTTACACCGGTAATAGTGATCCAGCTGATAGGGGCCTCCTATTTCCAGGCCATAGGGAAGGCAATTCCCGCCTTGCTCCTTAGCCTTACCAAGCAAGGTTTCTTCCTAATTCCATTACTGTTGATCCTTCCTCCGTTCATGGGGGTATTAGGGGTATGGGTTTCTTTTCCAATTGCCGATACTTTAGCTACCATACTCACGGGATACTATTTAAATCGCGCAGTAAAAAAAGATCTCAATCCTTATATTTCGGCCGAACCTGTTACTGCCGTCGATCCCGGCGACCATGACTAATATCATTTTTAAAGTTATCTTTAATTAAGAAATTTATTAATTAACGTTACACTTATGCTTGAACTTCAGGATTTCAAGGATGTTTCAGACCGGAACACCCTGCTACATGTATTACGCTCAAAATTACCGGAAGAACTCTTTACAGAAGTAATGCAATCGGTGCAATATGAAGAGGATCTGCTCAAATTACAGGCCGAGTTGGTGGATTTTCAACAATGGGTAGCCAAGGAAGGCAGGCGGGTTTGTATCGTTTTTGAAGGCCGGGATGCTGCAGGTAAAGGAGGAGCTATCAGAAGGTTCACAGAGCATCTTAATCCCCGGTCGATGCGAGTGGTAGCCCTTACTAAACCCACGAACGTGGAGAAAGGGCAGTGGTATTTCAGAAGATATATAAAAGTACTCCCGGATCCCGGGGAGATCGTATTTTTCGACAGGAGCTGGTATAATCGCGCTGTGGTAGAACCAGTTATGGGGTTTTGTAACAAGGATGAATATGAGAAATTTATGGTGCAGGTCCCTGAATTTGAGCATATGTTATACGAGGATGGGGTGGACATAATAAAATTCTGGTTTTCAATTTCGAAGGAAGAGCAGCAAAGGCGGTTCGATGCCCGGCTGGAAAACCCGTTAAAACAATGGAAATTTAGTCCTGTGGATAGAGTTGGGCAACGAAAATGGGATGATTATACCTATTATAAGGAGCAGATGTTTAGCAAAACCCACACCTCCTTTTGCCCCTGGATGATCATAAAGACAAACAACAAAAAGGAAGCCCGCTTAGAAAGCATTAGGTATGTGTTGTCCAGATTTAGTTACGATAATAAAGGAGAATCCGGGGCTGATATATTCCCCGATCCAAATGTCGCGCAGCGATACCATCGAATGATCAAACAAATAGACATCTAATGGGATATAAACTATCAGACAAGGAGATAAAGATCCTGAATTCAAAAAAGGGGATCAAACAACTGATCATAACAGAAGGGCACTCGGTATCCAAAGCTCTTCGTTATATTAAATATGAAGCGCGTTTAAAGTCCCTTCAGGAGGAACTCATAAAACTGCAACAATGGGTTTCTGAAAACGATAAAAAGCTGGTGATACTGTTCGAAGGAAGGGACGCCGCAGGAAAAGGGGGTGCTATAAGACGGATCACACAACATCTCAACCCCAGGGAATTTAGTATCGTTGCCCTGCCTAAACCCACCGAGGAAGAACAAAGTCAGTGGTACTTCCAGCGCTATATTAACAGATTACCACAAAAGGGAAAGATCGTATTTTTCGACAGGAGCTGGTATAATCGCGCGGTGGTCGAGCCTGTGAACGGATTCTGCGACGAGCAGCAGTATCAAACTTTTATGAACCAGGTGAACGAATTTGAGCGTATGATCATAGAATCCGGGATCCTTCTTATAAAGCTGTACTTTTCAATAAGTAAAGGAGAACAGGCAAGACGGTTTGAAGATATAAAGAAGACCCCTGTAAAGAAATGGAAATTTAGTCCGGTAGACCAAAATGCTCTGAAATTATGGGATGTTTATACCGAATACAAAACTAAAATGTTTGCCAGGACAAACACCGAGATCGCACCCTGGCATATTGTAAGAGCTAATAAAAAAACCAAAGCCAGGATCGAGGTAATCGAAAAGATTCTTGCCCTTGTGCCTTACGATCCTAAAGACTCCAAATTGATCACCCATATTTCCATGGAATAGCATATTCTGCACAAAATAGATAAACTTCTAAGTGTTCCGTTTATTCCACGCACACGAATTTATTCGGGATTGGTTTTACTTAAAATACCTATCTTTAACCAAACTAATTTAATCCCGAAATATGTCGCTATACCACCCAAAGATCAAGTTAATCCTTCTATTTTTTTTCTTCGGAATCCTTACTGAAAATTTATCGGCACAAACCTACGAATCAGCTCTTTACGACGCCCTGGAGTATCGGCTAATAGGGCCATTTCGAGGCGGCCGAAGTGCTGCCGTAACCGGTGTTCCCGGAAAGCCAAACCTGTTTTATTTTGGCGCAACAGGGGGTGGTGTTTGGAAAACGACCGATGGAGGCCGTCATTGGCAGAATATTTCCGATGGATATTTTGGAGGCTCGATCGGGGCCATTGAAGTGGCTCAGGGTGACCCCAATGTGATCTATGTAGGCGGAGGGGAAAAGACAGTTCGTGGTAATGTTTCGTCCGGCTACGGAATCTGGAAAACAGAAGATGCGGGGAAGACCTGGGTTCAGTCCGGGCTGGAAAAAGCAAGGCATATCCCTCGTATTGCAGTGCATCCTAAAGACCATCAAATAGTATATGCCGCTGTGCTGGGTAATATATACAAACCAACACCCGATCGAGGGGTATACAAGAGTACCGATGGTGGCAAATCCTGGAGAAAGACCTTATTTGCCAATGAAAATGCCGGTGCAGTAGACCTCATCATGGATCCTAACAATCCGCGAATATTGTATGCTTCAACCTGGAATGTACGACGAACTCCGCACAGCCTAAGTAGCGGAGGAGATGGCTCGGCACTTTGGAAAAGTACCGATAGCGGAGAGAGCTGGAAAGAAATATCGAAGAATGAAGGATTTCCTACAGATACCCTGGGTATTATTGGAGTTACCGTTTCACCTGTAAATAGTGATCGTGTTTGGGCGATCGTGGAAAATAAAGAAAAGGGCGGGGTATACCGCAGTGAAGACGGCGGGGAGACCTGGAAGCAGGTAAACAGCGAGCGAAAACTTAGGCAAAGAGCCTGGTACTATACCCGCATCTATGCCGATCCTAAAGATGAAGACGTGATGTATGTGCTTAATGTACGTTACCATAAAAGTACTGATGGTGGAAAAACTTACGAGACCTATAATGCTCCTCATGGCGATCATCACGATCTGTGGATCGCTCCGGAAAACCCCATGCGAATGATCATTGGGGATGACGGCGGCGCACAGGTTACCTATGACGGCGGGGAGACCTGGAGTACCTATTACAACCAGCCTACCTCTCAATTTTACCGAGTCACTACAGATAATTCGTTTCCCTATCGTATTTACGCTGCACAGCAGGATAACTCTACCGTAAGGATCTCCCACCGAAATGAGAGCAGGAGCATAGATGAGGATGACTGGGAATCGACAGCCGGAGGCGAAAGTGCCCATATTGCTGTAGATCCCGAAAACAACGATATAGTATATGGAGGTAGTTACGATGGTTTTTTAACCCGCTATAATCATGATAATGGAACTGTGCGAAGTGTAAGCGTCTGGCCGGATAATCCAATGGGCCATGGTGCCGAGGATATGAAATACAGATTTCAGTGGAACTTCCCTATCTTCTTCTCACCACACGATCCTAATAAACTATACACCGCCTCCAATCACCTGCATGTTACTACAAACGAGGGAGAGAGCTGGAAGGTTATCAGCCCCGATCTTACACGTAATGACCCGGCTAAACTGGGTTCTTCAGGAGGTCCTATAACTCAGGATAATACTTCTGTAGAATATTATTGTACCATTTTTGCGGCCGCCGAATCGCCTGTTACACCCGGGTTATTGTGGACAGGAAGTGACGACGGTTTAGTACATGTTTCCAGAAACGGTGGAAGTACCTGGGAGAACGTGACTCCAAAGGGAATGCCCGAATGGATGATGATCAATAGCGTGGAGCCATCAGTGTACGACCCCGCTACCTGCTATATCGCAGGGACGAGATACAAGTCGGGAGATTTTGCCCCATACCTTTACAAGACCAATGATTACGGAAAGACCTGGAAGAAGATCACAAATGGGATATCCTCAGAGCATTTTACACGTGTGCTCCGGGAAGATCCAAAACGCAAAGGCATCCTGTACGCCGGAACCGAGACCGGGATGTATATTTCTTTCGATGATGGGGCAAGCTGGAATTCTTTTCAGCTGAATTTACCCATAGTACCGATAACCGATCTTGCATTGAAAGATAATAATCTTATTGTTGCTACCCAGGGAAGAAGCCTATGGATTATAGATGATCTTACAGTGATTCACCAATTAGCCGCAGCAAAGAACAAGGAGAATTATCTCTATAAACCTAAAGATACATATAGGATGGGTGGCAATTCCCGAACTGGGTCGCTCACATCGGGCACCAATCATCCGGCAGGGGTGATGACCTATTTCTATGTTAAAGATCCGGAAGAAAAGGAGATCAGACTGAGTTACCTCAACAGCAAAGGAGATACGATTAAGACCTTCAGTACCAAAGACAAAAAGGATAAACTTAAGGTGAAAAAAGGTGCTAATCTCCATACCTGGAACCTGAAAGGAAAGGGAGCCGAAAGACTGGATGGTATGATATTATGGTGGGCCAGCACCGATGCTCCAAAGGCAGTTCCGGGACAATACAAGGTGGTGCTCGAAGTAGAAGATGAGGTTTTTGCTCAGCCATTCACAGTATTGGCCGATAAAAATGCCGAGACAGACGCTGCCGGTATGCAGCGGCAATTCGATTTCATCACAGACATCAATGAAACGGTGGATAAAGCGCATAAATCCATAAAGAAGATCAGGAATATAAATAAGCAACTTTCAGCCTTTCAAAAACAATACAAGGACAATGAGGATGTGAAGGAATTGGTAGAAAAGGCGAAAACGCTAAGCGAAAGCTTTTCCGAAATCGAGAAAGCTCTGTATCAGACCAAGAACAAGAGCGGCCAGGACCCTTTGAATTTCCCTATAAAATTAACCAATAAGCTCGCACACCTGAACAGCCTGGTTAGTATGGACGATTTTCCGCCTACCCAACAGGATGTAGCGGTTAAGGACGAGCTCACTGCGAAGATCAATGCTGAGCTGGTAAAATTCAACAAACTTATTTCGGAAGAAATAGCAGAATTTAACCGACAGTTCAACAGTAAAAACCTGAATTATCTCTTTGTTGAAGACGAGAAGGAATAGTGGAGTATAATTATATAAAATCGTTACATCTCATCTTTGTGATCACCTGGTTTGCCGGCCTGTTCTACATTGTTCGCCTTTTCGTATACCAGATCGAAGCCTCCCAAAAGCCTTCGCCCGAAAAGGAAATATTAGGTGAGCAGCTCAAACTTATGGCGCGGCGACTGTGGTTTATCATTAGCTGGCCATCCATGATACTGGCTACCGGTTTTGCTGTGTGGCTTTTAATACTCAGGCCTTTTTACATCTCGGATGCCTGGATGCAGGTTAAACTTGGTTTTGTGGTTCTGCTCATCATATACCACATAAAATGTCATCTCATCTTCAAGGACCTCCAGCGGGATAAGGTAGCTTATTCGTCCAATTTTATGCGAATATTCAATGAAGGAGCTACGATCATTTTATTTGCAGTGGTTTTTTTGGTGATTCTGAAAAATGCCATTAACTGGATCTACGGAACCGTAGGACTCATTCTGTTTGCCGTAGTCATCATGCTGGGCTTTAAAATTTATAAACGAATTCGGGAAAAGTAACAGAAGCAGATCGCGGGCGGCCGAACTGCTTCAAATTGGTTTGATTATTGCTATCTTCACTAAAAAATATAAGCTTGGCATTTTACAAACGCTCACTTAGAAACCGGATCTTCTTTTCCATGATAGCCCTAATACTGCTGGCATCGGTGTTGATCGCTATAGTGACAATATTTCAGTACCGGGAAGAGGCTGTAGATTATCACAGGGAGCGGCTGCAAAGGAAAGAAGCCAATATTAGGGAGAACATCGATTATGTGCTTCGGAATACAACCTACCCCGTAGAAACCGACAAAGTACCATTAATTTTTAAGGAGAAGATATACGAACTTAAAGACATTCATAAGCTGGAGATCTACCTGTACGACCTGGAAGGTGGCTTTCTGAAATCGTCCAAGGCGTCTTTCTTCAGGGACACAACAAACAGTCGTGTTCCCAATTATGTCCTGAAAGAACTCGAATCGCGCTCCAATAAAACCTATATAGAACAATTTACAGAAGACGGACAGCACTACCAGTCGTCCTATAGCATCATCACCGACCAGTATTTTAAACCCCTGGCCATTTTATACCTGCCGTATATAGAAGATGATGGTTTTATTAACAGGGAACTTAAAGAAAGCCTCTCCCGGTTAGGCCTGGCTTACTTTGTCATGCTCCTTATTGCCATCGCCCTGGCGTATTTCCTCTCAAAATATATTACACGTTCCCTTAATGATGTGAGTGAAAAGATAACCGAAACCCGCCTTAATAAGCGAAATAAAAAGATCGAGGTAGACAAGAGGACCACCGAAGAGATCTCCACCCTTGTAAAGGCGTATAACGGGATGATCGATGAACTGGAAAGTAGTGCTGCGCAATTGGCAGCCAACGAAAGGGAGGCGGCCTGGCGGGAAATGGCCAAACAGGTTGCTCACGAGATCAAGAATCCCCTCACGCCTATGCGGTTAACGGTACAAAGTTTTCAGCGGAATTTCAATCCTAATGATCCGGATGTACACACCAAACTTGAAGAATACAGTAATACACTTATTCAGCAGATAGATACTATGAGTTCTATAGCGTCTGCTTTCTCCACTTATGCTAAAATGCCTGCACAGCAGGACGAAACCCTTAATGTTGTACAGATCACTAAACTGGCGCTGGATATTTTTAACGAAGACTATATCTACTATTTCCCAGAGGAAAAAGAATTGATCGCCCGTTTCGATCGAACTCAGCTTATACGGGTGGTTACCAATCTTATAAAAAACAGCATTCAGGCCATTGAGCAAGGGGAGGTTGACGAGCCTCGAATCGAGGTAAAGGTTTTTGCTGAAGCCAATAATGCGGTCATCACCGTTACCGATAATGGTGTAGGTGTTTCTGAAGAGAATCTCAATATGATTTTCGAACCAAAATTTACTACCAAAACCAGTGGAATGGGACTTGGACTGGCTATGGTGAAGAAGATCGTGGAAACCTATAACGGGCGTATCACCTTCGTCTCCAAAGTAAATGAAAGCACTACATTTAAAGTGACATTTCCCAGAACGTAAAAGGGATTTTCGTATTTTTATGTCCTACATATCCCCAAAACCTAACACTATTCACAATGAAATACGAAAATGTACTTACCCATTCCGAAAACGGGATCACAACTATTACTATTAACAGACCTTCCAAATTAAACGCCCTGAACAAGGCGACAATAAAAGAACTGCACGAAGCCTTTAAAGAAGCCGACAATGATAAAGCCACCAGGGTCATTCTGGTTACAGGCAGTGGTGAAAAGGCATTCGTGGCCGGAGCCGATATTAGCGAATTCGCAGATTATTCGGTTTCCCAAGGGGAAGAGCTTGCCTCACAGGGACAGGCGGTGTTATTCGATTTTGTAGCGCATTTATCTACTCCCGTAATTGCGGCTATCAATGGCTTTGCATTGGGTGGTGGCCTTGAACTGGCCATGTCTGCTCATTTCCGCATCGCGAGTGATAATGCCAAAATGGGATTACCGGAGGTATCCTTGGGGGTAATCCCCGGTTATGGAGGCACTCAGCGACTTCCACAGCTTGTTGGCAAAGGCAGGGCTTTCGAAATGATCATGACCGCAGGGATGATAAGTGCCGAACAAGCCCTTCAATACGGCCTGGTTAATCATGTTACTTCCCAGGAAGAACTTATGCCATTAACCGAAAAGATCGCCGGGAAGATCGCAACTAATTCTACTGTGGCTATTTCTGCTGCTATTACCGCTATCAATGCAGGATATGAAGATGGAGAGAATGGGTATGATGAAGAGATAACTCAGTTTGGTAAATGTTTTGGAACTGCCGATTTCCACGAAGGTACCCAGGCATTTCTGGAGAAAAGAAAGGCGAATTTCCCAGGGAAGTAGGAAAAAATCCAAAATAGATTGGAAATAATCCATAGTTGATGTAACTTTGTTTCACTCCACAGTTATATCCACAAGTATGTATGTCCCAACCTATTAAAGGCCGTGGCGCTCAGCGTAAGGTCCACAATCGTTTTTTTGAATTAGAACATGAGATATGTGATGACTTTCTAAATTTCTGTGCGCTGGAAGGAGAAGAACCTGAATCTAACCAAACTCGCTATATAGATGTCTTTCCAAAGAGTTTTGTAAACAAAGTGGTGAGTCCGGATGTTCGGATGGAATACTCGGCCAACCCTTATCAGGGCTGCGAACACGGCTGTGTGTATTGCTATGCCCGAAATTCACACGAATATTGGGGTTATGGAGCCGGCGTGGATTTTGAGCGGAACATCCTAATTAAGCGTAATGCGCCCAAATTACTAGAGCAAACGCTTCAGAAAAAATCCTGGAATGGAAACACGATTGTATTCTCCGGAAATACAGACTGCTATCAGCCCGTGGAACGAAAACTGAAAATTACACGCGCCTGTCTTGAGGTGATGTTGAAGTGGAAACATCCTACCGGAATAATCACCAAGAACTCTCTTATTTTAAGAGACCTTGACCTCTTAACCGAAATGGCCAAACTCAACATCATTGCGGTAAATGTTTCTATTAATACGCTCAGCGAGAAAACACGCCGACTCCTGGAGCCCAGAACTGCCAGCACAAAACAGCGATTAAAGACGGTGGAAATTCTTTCCAAAAATGAAATCCCGGTAAATGTTATGATCGCTCCGGTAATACCATCTCTTAATAGTCATGAGGTGATTCCCATTATTAAGAAGGTATCAGAATTAGGTGCGGTGAGTGTAGCCCATACAGTAGTGAGGCTCAACGGTCAGATAGCCCTGCTATTTGAGGATTGGGCGCGGAAGACCATTCCAGAGCGGGCCGACAGGATGTTGAATCAGATCGCCCAATGTCATGGGGGTAAACTAAACGACAGTAACTATGGAAGAAGAATTCGTGGGGAAGGCACCATAGCGAAACAAATTTCAGATTCGGTGAAGCTGGGCAAGAAAAAATATTTAAGTGGGAGAGGTATGCCTCAATTGGATACGAGTCATTATGTAAAGCTTAAAGATCCTCAAACGCGTCTTTTCTAAGTTTAAGGGTGTGTTAATTTGTTTCAGTAAAGAAAATAGAATAGTTATCTTGGAATTTAGTTCAAATTAGAAGAATGAGAAATGTCCTTACAATCTTTATATATATCTGTCTAAGTAGTGTATATTCCCAGGATTTGGATCCTGGTGAGGGAACACCTAAGGCAGTTCCGGCTAATCTTGTCTATGGAGTAGTATACAACGAATCCGGTCCAATTCAGGGTGCGATAGTTAGGATAAAAGGGACTTTTGAAGAGACCCGAACTGCCGCTAATGGAATGTACAGGATCATGGCTTCAAAAGGAGAGGTTCTTGAGATAAGAGCTCTAGGAATGCTGATAAAGGACACCATGGTGGATGAATCCAGGAAGATCCATATACCAATGAAACCGGACGGAGAATTACTGGAAACCATTCGAATATTGGCAAAAAAATCGGAAAAAGAAACGGTTAACACAGCTTTTGGTGAAAAGAAGAAGGCTGCAGTAGGTTATTCTACGCGAAACACCATAAACAGGGAAGAAATACGAAGCGACCAGTTGGAGCTATGGCAGATCTTACAGAAAATGCCCGGGGTGGTGGTAGAAAATCCGGGTGGGCCAAACCCCATGTATAAATTGCGAAGGACGATGGAGATCACCATTCATGGCACTACCTATCCCGTACTTGTGGTGAATGGTATGTTGTTCGAACAAAACGGGCAACAACCCTACGTGAATGTTCAGCAAATAAAAAGCATTAAAGTGCTAAACTCTCTCAATGCTACTATTAAATATGGTCAGTTAGCTGCCTTTGGGGCTATAGTAATTGAGACAGATCAGGGACCGGAAAGAGAGTCGGTCGAGCAACCACAGCTAAAGCGGCTGAGCGGAAACAACTATACCGAAATAGTAAGCACCCTGGATGAAGCATCGGGAAAGTCCCCTAAACCCGAATATGTGGTCAGGTTAGAAAAGACTGAAAATTTCGACCAGGCCAGAGAGGTTTATTTGGATATGCTGAAAGATACGAAACACAAATCAGTGAGCTTTTTTCTGGATACAGGAGATTATTTCAGAAAATGGGATACTGCCTATGCGAACGAGGTTGTTTCGCAAATTGCCGAAATCGCCCCTACTAATGTAAAAGCTCTAAAGTCTTTGGCCTATGCCTACGAGGCCTATGGAAAAGATGAACTCGCCACGCCCATTTACGAACGAATTGTGAATCTGGCACCTTCCGAAGTTCAGTCCTACCTGGACCTGGCCAGGAATTATAAGCGGGTTGGCAACTATCAATTATCCGCCACATTATACAAACAAATGGTTGCTAATAGTATTCCCAAAGTAGACTTTAATGAGGTGGGGGTGATCGTATTCAATGAATTTAAGCAGTTGATTGCTTTGCACAAATCGAAGATAGATTTCAGCGATATTCCCAATGAACTTATGAAGGTAGGTTTTAAGAAAGACCTGAGGTTGGTTGTAGAATGGAACGACCCTCTTGCAGATTTCGAATTGCAGTTTATCACCCCCAACAAAAAGTACTATCCGTACCTTCATAATCTGTACGGGGATCAGCAAGCGCTGCAAAAGGAGATCGAACAGGGCTTTTCTATTAAGGAGTTCGACATTGAAGATGCCGATCGCGGAACCTGGATGATCAATATAAAGTATTCGGGCATGCGGGACGATATTAATCCAACCCTGCTGAAATACACCTTGTACAGAAATTATGGTTTACCTACCGAGGAACGTGTCGTTAAAATCGTGAAATTACAGGATTTTGAAGAGAAGGTCACGCTACACACCTTTGTATATTAATCATAAAATATTTCTTCTTTCCTAACCGAAACATCGGTTTCACTCATTGAATATTTTTTCCTAAATGTTCTAATAGTAGTTTCAGGGTATTAAAGATTGATCGCATGAGAATTTATACCCTTGTCCTATTTTTATCCATTTGTTTTTCAATGACCCCCCAGGAGGAGCTCACCCTCCGGGCCACCGTAGTTGATGTGAATACCGGCTCTCCTGTGGAATATGTGAATATCGGGTTTAAAGGAAAAGGAATTGGCACTGTAAGTGCTTCCGACGGCAGTTTTCTTCTGAAACTGAATAGTACGCTTATCGCTTTGGAGACTGATTTGGTTATCTCTTCTATTGGCTATGTTACCGAGCGTGTTCCATTCACCGAATGGAAAGATTGGGGAGAACCGGGGAAGTATATCTTGCTGCAACCGGAAACAACTACGCTGGATCCGGTAGTGATCGTGGCAGGGAAAAGAGAATATGAGCGTTTGGGCAGCGAAACCTATTCGCTTAGTGAGTTAGGCTACTGGACCGAGAAGGATGCCCTGGGAGGGGAGCTCGCCTCCAGGATAGGAATCGACAAAGAGAGAACAAGACTGCATGATCTTAAATTTCACGTGATCCGCAATGAGGCGGACAGCATTAAGGTACGTATCAACATTTATCGTTGTGAAAATAATATGCCGGGGGAAAATATCTTACACACTAACATCTATCATACGATAAGGAAACCAAAGGGAATTGAGATAGTACCCCTAAAGCAACACAATATAGTAGTAGACAACGACATCGTAGTGGGGATAGAAATGATCGAGTCCTACGGGGAGGACCTATACCTTTCTATTTCAGCCACCCCTTTTGGCGGCACAGCTTATCTAAGAGAAAGGAGTCAGTCGAACTGGGATGTGCGTTGGAATTTCGGACTCGCATTCGGATTGATGAGTTCCTACCCTATTACTACATCGGATCCCTAATGTCTACGGTCTAACCTGGGATTTCTATTTCTGAAATGATCAATTGCTCCACTTTATCGATCAATACCGTGTGATCTGTCCCCGCAACCTGCAGTGGTGGATGAACTTTCATGATAAGATGAGTGCCCACCGGCATGGGGAACATTCCATACTGTTGTAATTTCCATGAATTGCTAATACTAACCGGTAACACCCAGGCATCTGGAGCGTGTTCCATAAGTGTTAGTAACCCCTTTCGTTTAAAAGGCTTGGGAACGCCCGTCCTGCTTCGGGTGCCTTCAGGAAATATTACTACCGCTCTCTTATATTGCTGAATGTACTTTCCTATCTTTTCAATTTGTGCCGTAGCCTGTTTAGGGTTTTTCCTATCGATAAGCACAGAACCACCGTATTTAAGATTGTAGGAAATGGTAGGGATCTTTCTACCCAGTTCGATTTTAGAAATGAATTTGGGATGTAGTTTCCGAAGAAACCAGATCATAGGTGGGATATCCCACATGCTTTGATGATTTGATGCAATGATCACAGGTACATTGTCTGGTAAAAACTCCGGGATCCGTATCGAATACGAGGTGCCAAGAAGATGAAGTGATCTAATTACCAGCCAGTTAAAGTAATCTACACTATTCTTATGTGCCTTATAGCCGAAAACATTCAGGCAGATTCGCTGAATGGGGTCGAAAATGAGGAGTAACAGCCCAAAGATCAGGTAAAAAACAACAGATAAGACGTAGCTTATAATTTTAAATATGGGATTCACGCTATAAAAATAAAAAAACCGTTCACAGCTTCATGCGAACGGTCTTTGGTTTTTTAGGCTTAGAAACTCTTAACAGAACTCGTTGTACGCGCCCATTAGATTTTCTGCTATTATGTCTGCCGAACGCCCTTCAATATGATGACGCTCCAGCATATGTACTAATTCCCCGTTTTTGAACAATGCCATGGAAGGCGAACTAGGGGGAAATGGAACCATCTGAGCACGCGCAGCATCCACTGCTTCGGTCTCCATACCTGCAAACACAGTTACCAGATGATCCGGTGTTTTAGCATTTTGCAAAGACATACGTGCTCCTGGCCTTGCGTTGGCGGCAGCACAACCACAAACCGAATTTACCACAACAAGGGTGGTACCTTCCTTTGCCAATGCCTGCTCTACATCACCGGCCGTTTTAAGTTCGGTAAAACCAATACTCGTTAAGTCTTCACGCATGGGTTTTACTAGTTCTTCTGGATACATAGGTATATTTTTTAAGATGTAACAATTTTGATACAAAGATAAGCAATTTAGTTCCTAAAACTATCACAAAACGGCGGGGTGGTTCGCCGCGAAATTTATAGTTTCGTTGTGTAACATCCTCCATGGACTGATTACTTATCTTTGTCACGAATTTATACACAGTTACCATTTCATGTACCGTTGGATTGCCGCTATTTTAGGATTTGCCCTGTACCGCTTGCCTGGGGCGATTATTGGATTTCTTTTAGGGAGCTTCCTGGATAATCTCGGTGGTGGGAAAACAACCGGAGGATATAAGCAGGTGTTTCAGCAACAACCGACCGATAGGGTGAGTCCGGCCGATTTCGAATTGAACTTACTCTCTCTGGCATCTTTGGTGATAAAAGCAGATGGCAAGGTGAGCCAGGCCGAACTCGATTTTGTGCGACTGTATTTTGTACAGGCCTATGGTAAAGATCGGGCCAATGCAATCTTCAAGGTATTTAATGAGGTGATAAAAAAGAGGGAAATTTCCGGTTCACGAATTGGAAACGCACTCCGACAAAGAATGCGGTACGAGTCGCGACTTCAGGTAGTTCATTTTCTGTTTAGTATAGCCAATGCCGATGGTTTAGTATCTAATGCCGAAGTAAACACTATACAAGGGATATCTGTAAATCTAGGTATTCAGAATAAAGACTTTGAAAGCATCAAGGCTATGTTCTTTAAAAATCCTGATAGCGCATACAAGATCCTGGAAATAGATCGAACTGCCACCATACAGGAAATAAAAGCAGCTTACAGGCATATGGCCAAAAAATATCATCCTGATAAACTACAACATATGGATGAAGCCTATCGCAAAGGCGCGGAGGATAAGTTTAGAAAAGTTCAGGAGGCCTACGAACAACTTCAGAAGGATAGAGGATTTTAACTGAGACAGCCTATTGTAACATCGGTTACATTGATTTTCTAAATTTTGATGTAAGTTTACATCGAAAATGATAAAGTTAATATCCATATTCTTATCACTACTCGTCTTCACTCAGAGCCTGAGTAGTTATGTAGGTACCTTTAACGAGGTAGAAACCTTACTGGAGCATGCCAAAGTTCATGCGGACACGTATGGAGATAATATTGTTGTTTTTCTTTCTAAACATTACGGAGAATTAAGGGTACAGCATTTAAAGGAAAGTAATGATACAAGTGGTGATCATGAAAAATTACCTTTTACACATCAAAACTGCTCACATTCGATTGCCGCTTTGAATTTTACGGCATCAACACTTCTGCCCGATAACCCAATTCCCGTGGTTGATTCTACCGGTTATTTCAATTATTCGAATTTATATACTTCGCTGGATGAGTCGGGCATATTCCAACCGCCCCAGTTTACATAATTCATTTTAGAACAATTTAAAGTCTGTTTTTACAGCCTCCTATAAAGGGTTGTCAACTTTTATATTATGAATTATGCTTTCAAAAATTATCAAATTTAGTATTACCAATAAGTTCCTGGTCATCCTATTTACTGTGTTTCTAATAGGTTTCGGGCTATTTTCTATAACTCAAATTCCGCTGGGAGCTGTACCCGATGTTACCAATAATCAAGTGCAGGTGATTACCACCTCGCAAAATTTAGGAACCAGGGATATGGAACAGTTCATTACTTATCCTGTCGAGTTGGAAATGGCAAATCTACCCGGCGTACAAGAGATCCGATCTGTATCGAAATTTGGATTATCTGTGGTTACCATCGTTTTTGAGGAAAAAATGGGGACCTATCTTCCACGACAATTAATAGCCGAAAAAATTAAGGCCGCATCGGAAAAGATCCCACAGGGGTTTGGAACACCCGAAATGGGCCCTATCACCACAGGGCTTGGAGAGATTTATCAATACATATTAGATGTAAAACCCGGTTATGAAGATACGTACACGGCTATGGATTTGAGGACCATTCAGGATTGGGTCGTGCGCAGACAACTTTCCGGTATACCGGGAGTGGTTGAGGTGAACAGTTGGGGAGGTTACCTAAAACAATATGAGATCACCATCATTTCGGAGAAGCTCAATGCCATGAATATCAGTCTAAATGAGATCATGATTGCGCTAGAAACCAATAATGATGTAGGTGGTGGGGGATACATAGAAAAGGAGGATCAAACTTATTTTATACGGGGTGAAGGGCTGGTTGAGTCCATGGAGGATATAGAAAATATAGTAGTAAAGAACGTTGATGGTTTCCCTATCTTCATAAAAGATGTTGCTGAAGTTGGTTTGGGGAGTGCCACGCGCTATGGTGCTATAACAGGGAACGGAGAAGGAGAGAAAGTACTGGGCCAGGTAATGATGCTGAAAGATGGGAACACAAAAGAGGTAATAGATGCAGTACATGAACGAATTGATCATATCGCTAGTTCGCTACCCGAAGGTGTTTATATCAATGGATTTTTAGAACGAAGCGAGCTTATTAATAAAACTACTTTTACAGTAGCCGAAAACCTCATTCTGGGGTCTTTGATCGTGATTTTTGTCGTGGTTCTATTGCTGGGAAACCTGCGATCAGGTTTAGTAGTAGCCTCGGTCATTCCGTTGAGCTTACTATTTGCGCTTTCAATGATGTACATATTTGGAGTGGATGCCAATTTAATGAGCCTGGGGGCGATCGATTTTGGGATTATTATTGACGGGGCGGTAATAATCATCGAGTTCACAGCCTTTAAATTATCACAAAAACTCACAGAGGAAGACAGTACAGACGCTAAAATAGATCGGAAAGAGATAAATGAAATAACCTATACGGCAGCCTCGAAAATGATGAACTCCGCCATTTTTGGCCAACTTATTATACTCATTGTTTTTATTCCGATACTTTCTTTAAGTGGTGTGGAAGGTAAAATGTTCAGGCCAATGGCGCTCACATTCAGTTTTGCGCTAATCGGGGCGATGCTTTTATGTCTAACCTACGTTCCTGTAGTGGCTTCTATTTTTCTGAAACCAAACCGGGCAACAGAGAAAAACATTTCAGTAAGAATGATGAAGTTCTTCAATCGGCTGTATGACCCCACCATTAGATGGGCTTTAAGCAGGAAAAAGTTGGTTCTCTCTGCCTCCGGAATTGTTTTAGTACTATCCATTTATCTTTTCTCCACCATGGGAGGTGAATTTGTGCCCACATTAGACGAGGGTGACTTTGTTATTCAACCTATATTAAAAACGGGGACTTCATTGCAAAGTACGATTGAAACTACTACCCGCATTGAAACTATCTTAATAGAACAGTTCCCAGAAGTAGATCAGGTAGTTAGCAGAATTGGTGCGGCGGAAGTTCCAACAGATCCAATGTCTATGGAAGAAAGCGATGTGATTATTAGGCTAAAACCAAAAAGTGAGTGGGTTTCGGCCTCTTCAAAAGACGAACTGGCTGATAAATTTAAGAAAGCCATTGCGGTTATTCCCGGTTTAGAAGTTGAGTTTACTCAGCCAATTGAGATGCGATTTAATGAATTGATCACCGGGGTAAGGGCCGATATCGCAATTAAAATATTTGGTGAAGACCTGGATATTCTCAATCGCAAAGGATATGAGATTAAAAACGCAATTTCCCATATAGAAGGAGCCGCCGATATCAGTGTGGAAAAAATTGACGGTTTACCTCAAATGAATGTGAAGTACGATCGATCTAAAATTGCCAGATACGGTCTAAACATATCCGAGCTCAATGATATTATTGCGATGGGATTTTCAGGAAAAATTCTGGGGAATGTTTTTGAAGGAGAAAAAAGGTTCGATATGGTACTTCGCCTCAACAAAGAGCATAGAAAGGATATATTCGATATTGAGAATTTATATGTCGATCTGCCGGGGGGAGGAAAAGTTCCAATGCGCGAATTAGCCGAAATTAAGATAGCGAAGGATGCGGCAAAAATATCGAGGGACGATACAAAAAGAAGAATAGTGGTTGGTGTAAATGTGCGGAATCGCGATCTGCAATCGGTAGTAGACGATATTCGAGCAGTTGTAGACAAGGAGATTAACCTTCCACCCGGATATACAATTACATACGGAGGGCAGTTTGAAAACTTGCAAAATGCGATTAACAGATTAAAGGTAGCCGTGCCTATTTCGCTTATACTAATTTTCCTGCTATTGTACTTTGCGTTCAACTCGGTTCGCGATGCCCTGCTTATTTATACGGCAATACCCTTATCGGCAGTGGGCGGTATCTTACTTCTTTGGATTAGAGATATGCCATTTAGTATTTCAGCCGGAGTGGGATTTATTGCTCTTTTCGGAATAGCGGTCTTAAATGGGATCGTACTCATAGAACAGTTTAAAGAATTAAAAGAAAAAATGAAATTTTCAACAGATGAATTTATAATTATTGGAGCTAAGAGCAGGTTAAGAGCCGTGTTCTTAACAGCTGGTGCTGCGGCGCTTGGATTTTTACCAATGGCCATTTCAACTAGTGCCGGCGCTGAAGTGCAAAGACCCCTGGCAACCGTAGTTATTGGAGGGCTATTTACGTCTACATTACTAACCTTATTAGTTTTACCTGTTCTATACTCCCTTTTACACAAGAAGAAAATTAGAATCACCAAAAGGTTTAAAACGGCAGCTGTAGTTATTTTCATGTCTGTATCCTCAATGGTGAATGCGCAGGATTCCGGACTCACCTTCGACGAACTAAAAGAACTGGCCGTAGAGAATAATCTTGGATTACGCGCTTCTTCCAGGAACCGGGAAGAGAAGAAAGCGCTCCTCGGCTCGGCTTTCAGCTTTAATAAAACGAATGTCTATTATTCATTCGACGAAAACAATATTGCATTAAATAATGAGGCCCTTAAAATAGTTGGTGTGCAACAGGACTTCTTGTTCCCAACTGTATATTTCGCGGCAAGACGCGTATTAAACGCCGAAAAGAAAATGGCCGAAACTCAATTTGATGTGGATACGCGGGTATTAATCAAGGCGCTCTCGATAGCCCATAACGAACTATTATACCATTGGGAGCGGCAAAGACTATACAAAGACCTCGACAGTTTGTACAACAGTTTTGCCTATGCTGCAAAAAGAAAGTTTGAGCTAGGAGAGTCTAACTATCTGGAGAAAATAACCGCCGAAGCAAAACAAAAGGAAATTAATACGCAAACCAGGCAATTGGTTGAAGATATTGAGAAGCAAGTTATCGCAATAAAAAGCATTGTGCAATGGGAAGATTCGATTCGAATAAAAAAGCAAGTATTAACAGACCTCAAGTTGGATGTCAATACCATAGAGAATAATCCCGGATTATTGCTTAATGAAGAAAGAAATGAATGGATCGACGCTAAATATAAAGTGACGAAACAACAATTTCTTCCCGATCTAACTGTAGAATATTTCCGGAGTGTTAACTCAACGATCGCAAATCCTTTTGAAGGCTTTCAATTAGGGCTGAAAATACCGCTGCTGTTTTCAGGGGAGCGATCAAAGACAAAAGCCATTAAAATAACTAAGGAGAGGGTCATGGATGAGACGGCGCAATACAAGATCGACCTGAAGGCTACTTATAGCCGGTTGCTGGCCGATTTGATGAAGCAAAATAAAATGCTCGTTTATTATAAGGAAGAAGGGAAATTGCTTTCTGAAGAGATCATGCGAGCAGCCAATTTAGGTTATAAAAATGGCGAAATAGACTTTTTCCAATATATACAAAGCGTTGAGAGTAGTATGAAGATCACTTTGTCCTACTTATCAAGTCTGCGAGATTATAACCGAACGGTTATTGAATTAAACTATTTATCGATTTAAAATTTACATTATGTTACGAGCCATATATATCTTATTTATCATACTTCTATTAGCCAATAGTTGTAAAAACAATGAATCCGTTAATGATACTTCAACTAATGGACAAGAAGCACAATCTGAAATACTGACTACGATCACCAAAGAACAATTTGATGCCGTTAACATGCAAACCGGATCTATTGTTTCGATGGATTTCCCCGAACATATTTATACTACAGGATTTATTGATGTGCCACCTGCAAATAAGGCAATAATAAATGCCTTCGCCGGAGGCTATATAAAATCAACGCCCCTACTTGTGGGCAATTCAGTAAAAAAAGGGCAGCTGCTGGTAACCATAGAAAATCCGGAGTTTATTGAATTACAACAGCAATTTTTAGAAGCAGATGAACAGCTGAGTTATTTGAAAAATGAATTCGAACGACAGAAATCTTTATACAATGAGCGAATCACATCCGAAAAAAATTATCTGAAAGCCGAAAGTGAGTACAAAAGAACGTTGGCTATCCGTAATTCACTGGATAAAAAATTACGCTTATTTAATATTGACCCGGCTAACGTGAAGAAAGGAGTCTTTGTGACTACCGCCCGTATTTATGCACCCATTGAAGGGAGTATCACGAAAATTTACGTGAATCAGGGATCTTATGTGTCTCCAGCCGATAAAATCATGGAAATAGTAAACCTGGATCATATCCACCTGGAGTTAGATGTTTTTGAAAAAGACATCATGCGTGTTGAAAAATCGCAGGAAATAGAGTTCAGAATTCCCGAGAGTTCCAATAAGACGTATAAAGGAGAGGTTCATCTTATTGGCTCCGAAATAGATTTGAATAAAAGAACCGTGAAAGTTCATGGTCACTTTGATGATATGGAAGAAAATAATTTTGCCATCGGAATGTTTGTTGAAGCAGATATCGTAACGGCAAAAAAGCCGGTAGATGCACTTCCGGAAAGCGCTGTGATCGAGATAGGTGATACTAAGTATGTTCTCAAGTTAGTTGAAGAAAAGGATAACCTATTTACTTTTGAAAAGATCGAGATCGCAACGTCGAGGATATATAACAAGTATGTGGCCTTAGACAATAACCATAAATTTTCTGCCACAGACACCTTCCTGGTGAAGGGTGCCTACGGAATTGTAAGGGAGTAGATTTAAATTATTAGACAAGTCTAAAAAAATAAACACTATAAAAGTAAAAAATTATTTACCTTTGCCCTATGAATACATCGGCAGAGGAGAATTATTTAAAATCTATCTATCACCTTGAGCAGGAAACCAAGGGAGAAGTAAGTACCAACGCTATCGCCGAACGGATGGAGACCAAACCTTCATCGGTAACCGATATGGTTCAGAAACTGGCTGATAAAGAATTGCTTTCGTATAAGCGATATAAGGGCGTAGTATTAACTTCAGAAGGAAGAAAAATTGCTACTAGTATTATAAGAAAACACCGTCTCTGGGAAGTGTTCCTGGTTGAAAAACTGAATTTCCACTGGGATGAGGTGCATGATATTGCAGAACAACTTGAACATATCAATTCGGTTAAATTAATAACCCGTCTTGACGAATTCCTGGGAAGTCCGGACTTCGATCCACATGGCGATCCAATCCCTGATAAACACGGAAATATTAAGAGGACAGAGAAAAAACTATTATCCGAACTCGAAAAGAAACAACGTGGTGTTTGTGTGGGGGTTAAGGAATCCAGTAGTGATTTTCTACAGTATCTGGATAAGAAAAATATAACCATTGGGACAAAAATTCTCGTATTGGGGAAAGAATTCTTTGATGGGTCCATGATCATACAGGTTGGTCGTGACCAGTTCTTCATTTCGAAGAAAATTGCCGAAAATTTATACGTACAAACAAATTAAAACCAAAATTATGAATGGTAGGTTACTTGTTTTTAGTTGTATAACATTCGTTCAGATGAACGCGCAGGAGACAGATGAATATGAAACTCTAGTTACGGACCGGCCAGATATGACCGAATCATCAAGTACTGTGAAACCGGGATCGCTGCAATTTGAATCGGGAACCTATTACACTTCTTTCGAGGAAAATAACATAAAAGAGGAGGTCATTGGCTTTAACACCACCTTAGTGCGGTATGGATTGCTGGAGGGCCTGGAATTACGGCTGGGTTGGAACTTTGAAGAGGGCCGTACCAGCATCAATGGTATGAAACCTCAGGATGTTAGTAGTGGATTCTCACCCTTGCTGGCAGGTGCAAAAATAAGTGTGTCTGAAGAAAATGGCTTGTTGCCTGAGATCGCTCTTATTGGGCATGTTATCTTACCTTTTTCAGCCGCTACAGATTATCGTCCTGAAACTACAGGAGTGGATTTCAGGTTCTCGCTTTCGCATACCTTAAGTGAACGATCCAGTCTTGGGTATAATATAGGTGCGGAATGGGGTTCAGATTCTCCGGAGGCAGCTTATATATACACGCTCGCTTATGGATACAGTATCGCAGAAAATATTGGTTTGTATGCCGAATTATACGGCGATATGCCGGAGGACAGCCGCGCTAATCACTATTGGGATGCCGGGTTTACTTATTTGCTTCTGAAAAATTTACAATTAGATGCAACGGTAGGAAGTAGTATCACGGAAGGACAGGACCTGTTGCTTAGTGCAGGGGTTAGTTACAGGGTCCCAAAATAACACAAAGAAAATGAAGAAAACAGCATGGATATTGATTTTTGTTATAGCCGGATGGAGCTGTAAGTCGGAAAAAGAAACCTCCGAAAAATTAAAGGTGGTCTGTACCACTACCATGATCACCGATCTGGTGAGGAATATAGGTGGCGACAGCATCACCCTGAATGGCTTAATGGGCGCCGGAGTTGATCCCCACCTGTATAAGGCCAGTGAAGGAGATGTCACCAAATTGTACGAGGCCGATATCATCTTTTACAACGGGTTGCACCTGGAAGGAAAGCTGGTTGAGGTATTCGAAAAGATGGAGTCGCAGGGAAAAGCTCAGTTTGCACTGGCTGAAAGACTCGATAGATCGGGTCTTATCGGTTCCGATTATTTTGCGTCTAATTACGACCCCCACGTTTGGTTCGACATTTCGTACTTCAAAGTTTTCGCCGGGACGGTGGCCACGGTGCTTTCGGAAAAAGATCCTAAAAACAAAACTTACTACCAGGAGAATCTGGAAAAGTATCTCGCAGAGCTGGACGCACTTGAGCTTGAAGTTCAGAAAAAAATTGAAACCCTTCCGAAGGAAAAAAGGATACTGGTCACGGCTCATGATGCGTTTAATTATTTCGGAAAAGCCTACGATTTTGAAGTAGTTGGCCTGCAAGGACTGTCCACAGCAACCGAGGCAGGCGTGCAGGACGTACAACGTTTGTCCGAATTTATCATCGAAAACAAAGTAAAAGCGATCTTTATCGAAAGTTCGGTCCCTCGAAGAACCATTGAAGCATTGCAGGAGGCAGTATTGTCTAAAGGCCACCAGGTAACTATTGGAGGCTCCTTGTACAGTGATGCCCTGGGGAATGAAGGGACCATAGAAGGAACCTACCTGGGGATGTTCCGATATAATGTGAACACTATTGTAAACTCACTTCAGTAATGACAAAAGTAAGCGCCATACAAATTGACGACCTCACCGTAGCCTACGATTACAAACCTGTGTTATGGGACATAGATCTTAGTGTACCTGAAGGTGTTCTTATGGCCATCGTAGGGCCAAATGGCGCCGGAAAATCTACTCTGATCAAGGCAATTTTGGGGATCATCAAACCAATAGCCGGTACGATAAGCATCTATGGAAAGTCTTATGCCGATCAGCGTAAACTGGTAGCCTATGTGCCTCAAAAAGGGAGTGTAGACTGGGATTTCCCAACAACTGCTCTGGATGTTGTTATGATGGGAACCTACGGAAGCCTGGGCTGGATCAAACGACCCGGGAAGAACGAGAAGAAGGCAGCACTCGAAGCTCTTGAAAAAGTGGGAATGCTGTCGTTTAAGAAAAGACAGATCAGCCAGTTAAGCGGCGGACAGCAACAACGGGTATTTCTTGCCAGGGCACTGGTACAGAATGCTTCCATTTACCTAATGGATGAACCGTTCCAGGGGGTGGATGCAACCACCGAGATAGCCATTATCAATATT